>DSAR01000346.1 GCA_011046405.1 Chloroflexota bacterium
GCCTGCTGATGTACACGCCCTACGACCGGGCGACGCTGACTCGCCGTATGCGCCGTGACGTGCTGCCCATCCCGTTCTTGCGCCAGGTCTACGCTGCGGTCAAGAAGCGCCTGGACGGGCAGGCCGTCGGCCAGATCGCAGCCGGTGATCTTGAAAGGGACTTGCGGACGGAGGGAACCCGCATCCGGGTGGCGTTGAGCATGCTGGAGGAAGCGCAACTCCTGCAGCGCGGCCCCGACATTCCCTGCAGTGCCCTCGTTTGCCAGACCATCGACGACGCGGCCGCCGCCGTGCCAGCGGCTGGCGCACCGGCCTTCGCCGCCTTCTGTCGCGCCGCCCGGCTGCGTCCCGGTCAGTGGCTGACGATCAATCTATTGGAGACTGCCCTGCAGGCCAACCTCTCCCCAATGGCGATAGAGCGCGACTTGCTCCAGTGGGAAGAAGCTGGGTGGATCAACTACCGGCCGAGCGGGCGCGATATGCTTCTGGAATTACGAGCGCCCCCGCCAGACGCAGCCGCACGGGTCGCGGACCTGTTGGAACGACACGAGACGGTTCAATCTCAACGGGTGGACGAGATCGCAGCTTACGCCCAGACCCGGCGCTGCCGTCACGGTCACCTCAACGCCTACCTGGGCGGTCGTGTCATCGAACGGTGCGAGGCGGCCAATAGTCGGGCCAATAGTCGGGCCGATAGTTGGGCCGATGGTCAGGCCGATTCTCGGTGCGACAATTGCCTGCGTCGCTCAAAGGATAGCGCCCCCGCACCGCCCACGGCGCCCGATCTACCGAACGAGCGGGAACAGTTGCTGACCATCCTGCAGTGTGTGGAGAGCGCCCCGTGGAGTTGGGGGCGGCGCACGCTGACGCGCATCTTGCGTGGGGACGTCAAATCCCGGCCCGGTCAATACAGCCTGCACCAGAAGGGGCGAGAGCAGGCCCAATTCGGCGCCCTGGCCTTTCGCTCGAGCACGGCCGTCGAGCAGTTGATCCAACGACTCGAATATGCCGGGTTCCTCGAGGCCCGTCAACTCGAGCACCGCGGCGCGGTGCTCGATCTCACCCCGGCCGGCAAAGCGGCGTTGGAGAACCCCGCCGCGCTGGACGATCTGCTCACATCTTAATTGAGATTCACCCGCACTTTTTCCTTGCTTGCTCACGCCGCCGAGTGGCGCGCCACGAGCAGAAAGCAGTCGCCGATGCGCACCCCCCGTTAATCCTCGTAGCCGTGGGGATGGGTCCGATGCCACGCCCAGGCGTGTTCGACGATGGTGTTTAGATCCGGATACTTGGGCTGCCATCCCAGTTCGCGCCGGATTTTGTCGCTGCTGGCGATCAAAGTGGCCGGGTCGCCGGGCCGCCGGGCGCCGACTTTGGCCGGGATCGGATGTCCGGTCACCTGGCGGCAGGTCTCGATGACCTCCTTGACGGTGAAGCCCTGACCGTTGCCCAGGTTATACGTGCGGCTGCCCTCGTCCAGCGCGTCCAGGGCCAGGATGTGCGCCTGGGCCAGATCGCTCACGTGGACGTAATCCCGCACGCACGTGCCATCGCGGGTGGGATAGTCGTCGCCAAAGATGGTGATCGCCTCCCGCTGCCCGAGCGCCACCTGGAGCACCAGGGGGATCAGGTGGGTCTCGGGATCGTGATCCTCTCCCCGCTCGCCGGTGGGCGAGGCACCCGCCGCGTTGAAATAGCGCAAGGCCGCGTAGCGAAAGCCGTGAACCCGGTCCAGCCAATAGAGTACACGCTCCAGAATGCGCTTCGATTCGCCATAAGGGCTACCGGGCACGATCCGCTCCTCCTCGTCGATGGGCATGCGCGCCGGGTCGTCGAACAGGTTGGCCGTCGAAGAGAGAATGAAGCGGCGCACGCCGCGCTCGACCGCTGCCCGCAACAGGTTCAGCCCGTTGGTGACGTTATCGCCCACGTACATAAACGGCTTTTCCATCGACTCTCCCACCAGCGTGTAAGAGGCGAAATGCATCACCGCCTCGACATCATATACGCCAAAGACGGCCTTCACCGCGTCTGCGTCCGCCAGATCGCCCTGGACAAAGGCGGCCTGGGGATGGACCGCGCTCCGGTGGCCGTAGTACAAATTATCGAAGACGACGACCCGGTCGCCGCGCTTGACCAATTCCTCGGTGACGATGCTGCCGATGTAGCCAGCGCCACCCGTTACCAAGATGTTCATCTGAAATCCCTCCAATTAAGTGGGAGACAAAATTATTGCGTCACCACGCTATTGATGTCTCCACAGACGTAGCGTTTGATCACTGCAACACTGCGCTTAAGACCCTCGTCGTGGAATGCCCGCAACGCCGCCCGTGGGATGCGCCGGAAAACCTGCGCCTCCATCTGCTCGGGCGAACGCAACATCGCCTCGATCTCGCCTGCCGAGACACCCATCCGGCGAGCGAAGACCTCGGCCGTCTGCACGTGATGGCCCGGCGCGAGCTGCTCAATCAGCCAATCGCGCCACTGGCGCAGGTGTTCGTCCGCGACGAAGGGCAGCCAGCCATCCAGCGCCGCATTTTTCAGAGCCACGATTACCGTGTCGTCCACCTTCCGCCGGGCCTGCGCGTCCATCCAGGTCCGTAGAACGTTGTGGGCAAAGGCCCGTTCGCGCCACGAGCCCTCGTCACCGCTAAAGTATCGCAGAAAGACGTCTTCCAACCAGATCTCATCCAGCGTCAGATGGGCGACGTAACCGGCGACGAAGGCGACTTGAGAAGCGGGAAGCTCATCCACGCGCACCAATTGAGGATGGGCGGCGACCAGGGTCTGGTAGGCCGGGCGTCGAGACGTGCGAGGGATGGCATAGAAATGAGTTTCTTCCCGTGCTTGCCCACTCACGGTCTGCACGTCTGGCCCGGTATTACCCAACAAAAAAGCGCCGCGCTGTTCGTTCAACAGGCAACTGACGCGGGCCGGTAGATCATCGGCCAGAATCTCCTGGGCTGAGGCCAGGTGCATAAACGGCGTAGGCATGACGGGGGATATTGTACACCGTTAAGGGGCAAAGTCAAAGTCGTCAAATCAGATTTTCACGATTTTTTCTGTGGAAAGCCATTCAAGACTCTCCTGAAAAAAGGTCATCTCACCACAGAGCCACCGAGAACACGGAGAAAAATTGAGGTACGCAGTGCTCTCTGTGTCTCTGTGGTGAAATCTAGGTTTATTTCAATGCAGCCATTCAATCCGTGAGCGCGGATAGAAAACATCCGTATGAAATAAATCTCGTTGCCAACCGCACAGCCTGAAAACGTTGGGCCAGCCCCCTGAATGAAATTCCTTAATCTCACGTTTCGTGGTACGATATACACGAGTCAATTTTCTCGGTTTACTACCCGACTCGTGATCAAAAGCCCGTTTTCTATCACGAATCACGCGAATGGTCGAATTTCACGAACGTTTTGCCAACTTCCAACCTCCAGTAGAATTCGTGTCATTTGTCCATTCGCGCCATTCGTGATCCAGAGATGTCGGGTGCGGAAATTTTAACGGACTGTGCATACATCTACTACATTCTTGCGAGGTCAATTATGATACAAGACATGGTACAAGAACGAAAACTTTACCGTTGGAACGTCGTGGCTATCTTTTTCTTGTTCATGCTGCTCCACCAGACCGACAAGCTGTTGATCGGTCCGCTCAAGGGGCCGATTAGCGAGGAGTTCGGGATCACCCATACCCAATTCGGGCTGACGATCTCTGGTGCCCTGGTCGTGGGCACCATCCTGTATCCGATCTGGGGCTACCTGTACGACCGTTTCGCCCGGGCCAAGCTCCTATCCCTGGCCTCCTTCATCTGGGGATCGACCACCTGGTTGAGCGCCATCGCCCGCAGTTACGGCGGATTCGTGCTGACCCGGGCTTCGACCGGCGTGGACGATTCATCCTACCCGGGCCTGTACACGCTGGTGGCCGATTACTTCGAGCCGGAGACGCGCAGCAAGGTCTACGGCCTGCTGCAGCTCAGCCAACCGCTCGGCTATCTGCTGGGGATGGTACTGGCGTTGATGATCGCCCCCGGTCTCGGTTGGCGAAACATCTTCTTCATCACCGGCGGGCTGGGGCTGTTGATCTCGGCGCTGATCTATTTCCGGGTCAGGGAAATGCCGCGCGGTCGCTCCGAACCGGAATTCGCCGGGATCGACGAGATGACCCAATTCACCTTCTCCTGGGAGCAGGCGAAAGCGCTGTTCAAGAAAAAGACCATGTGGTTCGTGTTCTTGCAGGGTTTTGCCGGCGTCTTTCCCTGGAACGTGATCACCTACTTCTTCTTCGATTACCTGGCCAAAGAGCGGGGCTACGACGAGGAGAGCGTGCTGTTGACGATGGGTCCGATCGTGCTGATCCTGGCAGCCGGTTACTTCGTCGGCGGCTTCCTGGGGGATTGGGCCTTCCGGCGCACCCCCAAGGGACGCATCATCGTCTCTAGCATCGGGGTACTGTTGGGCGCGATCTTCCTCTGGCTGGCGCTGCAGACGCCGCTCGAAGCGCGCGGCGTCTTCTTCGTCCTTATGTCGCTGACGGCCCTGTTCATGCCGTTTTCTGCGCCCAACGTGATCTCCACCGTCTACGACGTGATCGTCCCCGAAGTCCGCTCGACAGCCCAATCGCTCGAATACTTCATCGAGAACGGCGGCGCGGCCTTCGCCCCGGTCATGGCCGGCATCATCTCCGACGCTTTCGATATGGGCACGGCGATCCTGTGGGTCAGCATCACGGCCTGGGCATTATGCTTTCTCTTCTACCTGGGCGCACTGTTCTTCATCGACGACGACGTCAAGTCGCTGCGCGCGCAGATGGCCCAACGGGCCGCCATCGACAGGGCTTAAAGAAAGAAACCCGGTTTCTGAATTCAGCGCTTCTTCAAGCAGCAGTGCTTGTACTTGCGCCCGCTGCCGCAGGGGCAGGGATCGTTGCGGCCGACTTTCTTCTCTGGCTTGGATGGGGCCGGGGTATCGAAACAGGCCCACCACTCCATCTCGCGGATGGTATCGTCGATGAATTGGTGATGACGGCTCTCGCGTAGTTGCGCCAGGGTGATCTGTTTGCCTTCTAGCAGCACCTTTTCTGTCCAGGGAAGATCAACGTAGGTCGTATTAACGAAACCCTCAGCGAAGGCCTGCTGGATCTCGGGCATCAACTCTTCAGGATAGATGTCTACGCTGGCACCGACCAGGGCATCCCAAATGAAAGAGTACGTCCTCTCCAATCCACCCTGGAAGAGACTGCGGAAATAGGCGACGATCTCCTCCCGCGACGTCTCCCCTTCGACGAACAGACAGAGCATCCCTGTTAGAGCAGCGGCGCGCACGTACTCGTTGGCCGATTCGTTTTCCACCAGGGATTTCATCGGGCCCAGATCGCCGCCGGAGACGGAGGCCAGCACCCGCCCCAGGGCTTCGGTGACGAAGTCGCCGGTGACGTCCATGACCGCCTCGCCAGGGATGGAGAACAAATCGACGAGCAGCGGGTAGGCCCGTTCCTCTCGAAACTGGGCCAGCAGGTAGAAGGCGTAGATGTGGGCCATATACGCCCGATCGGCCACGAGGCGGTCGATGTCCGCCGCCGCCTCCTCCAGGATCGACAACAGGTAGGGCGTGATCTCCTCCTGGCGTGCGATGGCGGCTTGTAAGACCTCCCGGGGAAAGCGCCTATCATAGCTCGTCAATGCTTCTAGAATTTCATTTACGTCCACGTTGTGTAATCCTCCCTATCTTACAAACAGTCTGTAGGTGAATATAGAACCCGCAGCCACCGGGTAGCCCCGGCGGCTGCGGGGAATCGAACAAGGTCGTGTTAGTTGTTGCGCATGACCAGCGGCAGGTAGATGACGTGCTGGTCGCCGTAGGCCTGCACGGTGACGGTCACGGTATCGGTCTTCGGCACCGTCATGCCACAATTCCAGGCCGCGAAGGCGACGGTATACGTGCCGGTGATGGGGAAGGTGTTGGTGAAACCGAAGGGATCGACAAAGTTCAACGCCGGCGCGCTGGCGCCGCTGCCGAAGTCCACGGTATAGGTGTAGGGCTTGTCGGCATCGTCCGGCGCGATGTCGGCGCTAAAGTAGAGCACCGTGTCGGTGTAGATCGTGCCGGTATTGGTGATGACCAGGTCGACGCCGGTGACCTCGGTGCAGACCGGGGCGGCGGAGATGACGATCTCGTGCACGTCAGTGACCAGCGCCGCCGTGCAGTTGGTCGCCGTGACCATCAGCGTGTGCGTCCCCACGCTCAGGCTGCGTACCGACGTCGCCGCCGTGTCGCCGTTCTCCCAGGTGTAGCTGATGGGCGTCGAGGCGTCCGGCGGGTCGTAGGTGGTGGTAAAGGTGTAAAAACCTGGATAACCAGCGCTCGGTCCGTGGATGGCGACGCCGGTCAGATCGACGCACACGCCCTGCTCGCGGACGGTGAGGGTGATGACGTCGGTGACGAAGGCGGTCATCCCACAATTCCGGGCGCCGAACTCGACGGTGTGCGTGCCGGTGGTGGCAAAGGTGTATGTAAAGACAAAGGGATCAGCCGTATCGGTGAGCACAAGGGACGGCATGCCGTCCACGGACACGTAGTAATCGTACGGCTTGGCGGCGTTGTCCGGCGCCAGGTCGGCGCTAAAGTAGAGCACCGTGTCGGTATAGATCGTCCCCGTGTTGGTGATGGAAAGGGTGACCGACGTCACTTCGACGCAGTTGACCGTCAGCGTGACCGGGACGCGCACCAGCGGCTGGTCGGGATCGTTGCTATCGATCTCGAGGGTGGTGGTGTAAACCCCCGGCGACATCGACGCGGCATCGAAGGCCACGTCGACGGTGTCATCGTTGCCCGGCACGACGGTGCCGGTGCTAGGCGACGCGCCTAACCAACCGGCGGTCGGCGTGATCGCCAGGCCCCAAGCCAGATTCGCCGTGGCGGTGCTCGCGTTGGTGATGGTGAGCGGGTGAGTGACGGCGTCGTCGGGATCGAGGGCCGTGGAGAGCGCCGCTGGCGTCACGCCCACGTCCGGCTCGCCGGTGACTGTGATCGGATGCATCATCGAGACCGGGCCGCCGCACAGGTTGGTGGCGGTAATGTAGACGCCGTAGGTGTCGCTGAACCCATAGGTGTGGGTGACGGGATCGCCCCAGGCCGAGCCGCCGTCGCCAAAGCCCCACTGGAAGGTGAAAGGCGGCGTGGCCGTGATCGGCAGGATGCTGCTGACGGTGAACGTCACCACCTCACCGGCGGTCGGGGAAGTCGACGTCCAGCCAAAGTCCACGCCGGTGATGGAGACACAGGCGCTCGGCTGGATCTCGAAGGTGCTCGTCATCACGCCCGCCAGCGCGCCGACGTGGTCGTAGATGCCGCTCCAGACGTCGAGGGTGTCCGGGTAGGCCACGGCGTCGGTGATCGCCACGGTGACGACGACGTCACCCGAAGCGCCGTTAGCCAGGTCGCCGACGCGCCACAGGGCGGTGATGCCATTCGTGGCCGAGATCGCCGGGGCGGGCACGGCCGAGACGAGGGGCGCGGAGATCGGGAAGCGGCTGAAAATCGAGACGTCGTTCTCGTAACCGCCGGTGTTGCTGTAGCGCAGCGTGAAGGTGGCGAGCTGCCCCGCGTAGACCTGCGGCGTGTAGACGCTGGTGATCTGCAGGAGCGGCGGCTGCTTGGTAAC
>DSAR01000276.1 GCA_011046405.1 Chloroflexota bacterium
ATCAACGCCGGTCTGCCGTTCCGCCCCAACTCGACGGATTATCGGAAGCCCGTCAACGCCCTCGCTCTAGATCCCCACCACGAGCGTCGGCTGAGCGGTATTATTGGCGGGGAGTACTACGTCTTTGAGGCTGGCAGCTGGCAGAAGGTCAGCCAGGGCACCTACGATGTCAATACCAGCATTGGACGGGCCTACGTCTATTTCCATCCCACCATCTCCACCACGCTCTACAGCGCCGGCGATCGGGTCAGCAAGAGCACCGATGGGGGCGTCAACTGGACCGAGTACCTGGGTTGGTCCGATTCAGGACACGTGGATGAGATCGCCTTTCACCGCCAGACGCCGGACACGATCTACGCCGCGACGGATATCTTGATGAAGTACTGGGGCGGGGTCTACAAGTCCGCCGACCAGGGAGAGACCTGGGCCGAGACGTCGCAGGGGATCACCGCCGTTCCGGTCCACAGCGTCGCCATCGACCCCCAGGACGATGCCGTCATACACGTCGGCGCCGGCAGCGGGCACGTCTACCGCACCGAGGATGGTGGGGCCACGTGGCACGGGACCTACCTGGGTTCGAGCGATATCACGGATATTGCCGTGAATCCGCAGGACCCGCAGAGAATCTACCTGGCGAGCACACGTTTCTACACGTCCACCGACCGGGGTGAGACCTTCCAGGCAGTGGGTCAGGTAGAGCGGGCCAATTGTATCGCCATTACCCCTGATGCCTCGGCCATCTACGTGGGCGGCGGCCTGGATCGTGGGGTCTATCGCAGCACCGACGGCGGCTCGACCTGGTCCCAGATCACCGAGACGCTGCCCCTGTTCGGCGACGCCACCTGTCCCATCCTCTCCATCGCCGTCGATCCCAACGATCTCAACACTGTATGGATAGGCACGCAGTACAGCGGCGGCATCGCCCGATCTACCGACGGCGGCGACACCTGGCACGTGAAAGGATTGACCGAGACCAACGTCATCGAGGCCATCGCGGTCAACCCGCTCAACAGCGACGAGATCCTGGCCGGGGGAGGATTCGGGGCCGGAAGCATCTACAAGTCCACCAATGGCGGCGAGACGTGGCAGGAGAAAATCTCGGGCATCGCCTTCGTGCAGGATTTCGTCTACGATCCCCGGAATCCGCGCTGGATCTACGCCGCCACCGAGGGATACGGGGTGCTGCGCTCGTTCGACGGCGGCGAGAGCTGGCACGATTACAACAGGGACATCTTTTACCCGATGATTTACTCGCTGGACGTCACCGCCGCCGACCCGCCGCTTCTGGTCGCCGGCAGCTATGGTTCAGGACTATACCGGATCCATCCGGCTGCCCCGACGTATGTCTTTCTCCCGCTGATGATGAAAGTGAGATAGAGACAAAGAGCAGCAGATAAAGTTAAGAACCAGGAGGTGTCCAATGAGCGTATCGAGACGGTCGTCCCATCACACACTGGTCCTGGCTGCGTTCGCGCTGGCGCTTGCTTCGTTCGCCTGCAGCCCCATCGTGACGCCGATGCCAGCGCCCACTCGCGAGGCGCCGACCAAGCTACCCCCTTCAGCCTTGCCCACCGCGCCGTCCGTGGCCCCGACCGGCACACCGACACCGGAGGCAAGGGCAACCAGGCCCCAGGTTTCTACCCCGGCGGGTGAGCCTCTCTCGCCCGTTGGAACCGTCGGAATCTGGAAGGTGGTCCCTGATCTGCCCCGCCACGTCAAAGCGCTGCTCGTGGATCCCCACGATTCCCAGGTGGTGTACGCGGGCACCGGATCCACCGGCGCCGGGAGCGGGGTCTATAAGAGCGAGGACGCTGGCCTGACCTGGCAGAAGACATCGTCGGGTCTGCCCAGCGAGGACGTGCGGGCGCTGGCCTTCGATCAGACTGAACCCGCCACGCTCTACGCGGCCGTCGGGGGGCGCGGTGACGTGTTCGCCAGCACCGATGGCGCGGCCAGTTGGACGCGGCGGGGCAACTACGCGCTGACCGGCCTCGAAGCCGATCTCGCCGTCGCCTCCGGCGCTGGAGATGTGCTCTTCGTCGCGGAGGACGTGCGAGGGCTGTACCGCAGCTCCGATGGCGGGCATCGGTGGGCATCGGTCGCGGCGGGGCTGCCTCAGGACGAGAACGGCACCGTCAACGTTCAGTCTATCGCGATCGATCCGGCCAACGCGAGCGTGATCTACGTGGGCACCGGATGGCATGCATCCCACGGCAACGGTGTCTACAAGTCCATCGACGGCGGCGAGACGTGGGCGCCGGCCAACCGGGGGATGATTGATTACGGCATCACCGCCCTGGTCGTCAGCCCGGCGGATTCACAGGTGATCTACGCTGGCGGCGCCAACGGCGAGTTGTTCAAGAGCACCGATGGCGCGGCAACCTGGACTGATCTCACCGGCCAACTGCCCTTGGAAAACAGCTTCCACCAGAGAATGTTGGACATCTCGATCGACCCCCACAGGCCGGAGACGATCTGCCTGCTCCATGAGCGGGTGGGGGTCATATTAAGCGCCGATGGCGGCGCGCAGTGGCGTATCTTGGGAGGCCCGTCCGAGCCGGAGCATCCAACGTTTACGGCGATGACTGTCATCTTCAGCCCACAGCCCATCGTCGTCGTGGGCATACGAGAGGCTGGGGGCTGGCGATACAATAGTGATTGAATTGGGTGTGTTTCAAATGATTTGAGTGTTGTTTGTAGTGCGTGAGCTGGGTAGCCAGGTATCTTCTCAATAAGTTGGGGAGCTGTGGCCGGTCTCCCGACCGAGCCACAGCGGGCACGGTCAGGAGACCGGCCCGAGCGAGTTTGCCCCGGTTTATTGAGATGATACGGTAGCCAGTGTATTCTTACGGCGATAAATCGTCTACTACAAGCTTTGTCTTTAACGTGCTTCGAGCTTTGCCCCCTTGCCCTTCTGTGCTATACTAAATATCGATGTTAGTAGTTGTAAGGAGCAAAAACTGTGTCTATATCCAGACAAGCAGATCCGGCGATAATTGATGTTGAACAATCTAGGCAGAAGAGCCTAAGTAGTCAATTTGACATTGTTATTCCTTCCTCATTTAGTTCCGAGAACTTTGTGACCTTGTATTGTGGCGATTGCTTGGAATTTTTGAAGGCAATTCCTGATGAAAGCATTCAACTCGTGGTTACCTCACCGCCCTATAACATCGGCAAGGAATATGAAGACGTACTTGATATAGATGTTTACAAAGCTCAGCAAAGAAAGGTTATTGAAGAATGTATACGTGTTCTTAAACCTGAAGGAAGCATTTGCTGGGAAATAGGTAACTATGTAGATGATGGTGAGATTATCCCGTTAGATATTCTCTTATATGATTGTTTTAGAGATAATGGACTAACAATGAGAAATCGAATCGTTTGGCATTTTGGACATGGGCTTCACTGCAAAAATCGGTTTTCAGGACGATATGAGACTATAAATTGGTTCACAAAATCCGACGATTACGTTTTTAATCTTGATCCTGTTCGGGTGCCGCAAAAGTATCCTGGCAAGCGTCATTATAAGGGGCCAAATAAAGGAAGACTTTCGGGCAACCCTAAGGGAAAGAACCCTGCTGACGTTTGGAACATCCCTCATGTGAAATCCAACCACGTCGAAAAGACGGATCATCCGTGTCAGTTTCCGGTCGCCTTGGTGCAACGGCTCGTCTTATCCATGACCAATGAAGACGACCTAGTATTTGATCCATTTATGGGTGTCGGCACGACTGCCATTGCGACTGTGATCAACAATAGGCGTGCGGCGGGATCGGAGTTGATTGATTATTATTACGATATAGCTGTAGATAGAGTCAAGAAAGCCATAGTTGGAGAACTGAGAATTAGGCCTGATAAGCCAGTTTATAAGCCTGCTAAGAAATCAAAGCTGACAGCTAATCCCTGGGAAGATTTATGAAAATTGCCAAAAAGCATTCCCACATGAATGGTGAAGAGTGGCTTCTAGTTCATGAGAGAGCTACTTATCAAGAAGTGCTGGATGTCATTGCAAGTATAGATGCCGAAAAATGTCGTACTAAAATCAGCAAGGAAAAGGGTAGAAGAGCGGGCGGGTCATCAACGTCGGTGTCGAGATCCTGCCGACCAAGGCGATGCAGCGGGATATGTCCAGTGGTATCGTATATTACGAGGGGGAACTCCACAACATCCTGCGGCACGGGCGGAGTAATCCGCCGGTGCCGTTGCTCATCATTGGGCTCGAGCCTTAGCCATTCTCACTCACTTTGGGCAATTCGGGGACTTGACAAGCTCGGTGTTTACTGGTAATATATGAGCGGTTGCTCATATGTTTTGGTTGGTTTGGGGGATAATACGAGAAAAGCAAGGTGTGAGTGGCGAGATATGGATGTACACGAGATACCCATCGATGTGGTGCGACAGAAGGTGGTGGACGAGATGACGGCTGCCCGGTTGGCCGATACGTTCAAGGCGCTCAGCGATTCTACGCGGGTACGCATCATCTCGGCCCTGGCCGAGCGGGAACTGTGTGTGCACGATCTGGCGTCGGTGCTGGATATGAGCCATTCAGCCGTATCGCACCAGTTGGGGACGTTGCGCGAGATGCGCTTGGTCAAGTATCACAAGGAGGGACGCCGCGTTTTCTACACGCTGGATGACGATCACATCTACGATCTGTTCCGCCAGGGAATAGAGCATATACGGCACGAGTAGTTGGAAACATTGCGGGACGACTTTTTTTAGCTCGATATATGAACCGTTATTCATATATGTTATTATGGGGGTTGCTTAGTGGAGATCAAAACTTATAACGTACAAGGGCTTTCTTGCATAGACTGCGCCGATCAGATTCAGAAGTCGGTGGGTCAACTGGAGGGGGTCGAGGCATGCGAGGTGGACTACGCGACCGGCCGTCTGGTGCTGCGGGTAGATACCCCGGCCTTCGACGTGGATCCGGTGGCCCGGATTGTCAAGGATACCGGTCATACGCTGCGCGCCGGGCCTCGCCAGACAGAAGCTGCCAATCCGGTCGTGGCTTTCGTGCGTTTCCTGTTCGCCAAGCCGGATACGGTGCTCACGGCCGTCTCTGCCCTCCTGGCGCTGCTTGGATTGGTCCTGATCGTTTTCGACGCGCCGGAACCGGCTCGCCTGATTCCATTCGGATTGGCGATCGCGCTAGGCGGCTGGCCTGTGTTACGACAGGCTTTTCAGGAAGTGGTGCGGGCGCGAAGTCTGGGGATCAACGTCTTGATGGTCATCGCCGTAACCGGCGCGATTCTCATCGGCGAGTGGGTCGAGGCGGCGATCGTGGTGGTGCTTTTCTCGCTGGGTGAGGCATTGGAGGGATACGCCAGCGAGCGAGCGCGAGGGGCGCTGGAGAGCCTGCTGGACATAGCCCCGCCGGTTGCGTTGCGCCTGGGACCTGAGGGAAGCACAGAAGAGACGCCGGTCGAGCGACTCGTCGTGGGCGACCGTGTGTTGGTACGCCCTGGCGACCGGGTGAGCGTGGATGGCGTGGTGCTGGCCGGGCAGAGCGCCGTGGACCAGGCGCCGATCACCGGCGAGAGCGTTCCGGTGGACAAGGCGCCGGGCGACGAGGTTTTTGCTGGGACGGTCAACACCTTTGGCGCGCTGGAGGTGGAGATGACGCGGCTGGTGGCCGATAACACGCTCAACCGGATGGTCGCCCTGGTACAAGAGGCCCAATCGCGGCAAGCGCCGGTGCAGCGCTTCGTCGAGCGTTTCGCCCGCGTTTATACGCCGCTCGTCACCGTATTCGCTTTCCTGGTCGCCGTGATGCCGCCGCTGCTCTTTGAAGGACAGATGTTCTGGGGAGAGAGCGGTTGGCTGATGCGGGCGTTGCAGATGTTGGTCATCGCTTGTCCGTGCGCGTTGGTCATCAGCACGCCGGTGAGCGTGGTCAGTGCGCTGACCAACGCGGCGGCGCATGGCGTGCTCGTCAAGGGTGGCCGGACGCTGGAGGCGTTGGGACGGGTGCAAGTCTTCGCCTTCGACAAGACCGGCACCCTCACCGAGGGGCGTCCGGTGGCGACCGATGTGCTCGACGTGTGCGAGGATGTTTCTCATCCTCAACCCCACAATGGTCTGGCGTACGCGGCCGCTATTGAGGCGCAGTCCTCGCACCCGCTGGCGCGGGCTTTGGTAGCCGAGGCCAAGGCCCAGAAGATCGGCATTCTGCCGGCCGAGGATGTCACGATCCTCAGTGGTCGCGGCGTGACAGGGCGCGTCAACGGCGCCCAGGTGACCGTGGCCAGCCATCCCTTTTTCGACGCTATGACGCCCCACGCCGAAGCGATTTGTCATCAAGCGAATTGCCTGGCCGCCGAGGGGAAGACGGTGATAATGGTTTGTCACGACGATCACGTGTGTTCCATCTTCGCCGTAGCCGACCGGCCGCGGCCTGAGAGCGCCGAGACGCTGGAGGCCCTGCGGGCGATAGACCAGATTCGCACGGTGATGCTGACGGGGGATAGCGTCGGGGTGGCAGAGGCTATCGGGCGCCTGGTGGGCGTGGACGACGTCCGGGCCGAGCTGTTGCCGGAGGATAAGGTGGCGGCCATTCGTGAGTTGGCGGCGGAAGAGACGGCGGTGGCAATGGTGGGCGACGGCGTCAACGATGCGCCAGCCCTGGCCCAGGCCACGGTCGGGATCGCGATGGGGGGCGCTGCTTCGGCCCAGGCGATGGAGACGGCCGACGTGGTGCTGATGGGCGATGACCTGACCCAGTTGCCTTTCATCGTGCGTCTGAGCCGCCGCACCCGGCAGATTATCCGGGCCAACGTGGTCTTTGCGTTGGTGGTCAAGGCGCTCGTCTTCGCCCTGGCGGCGGCGGGCCTGGCGACGTTGTGGATGGCCATCGTGGCCGATGTGGGCGCTTCGCTGGCCGTAATCCTCAATGGCATGCGATTACGAAATGCGTAAGGAGTTCGAAATGAACGTAAAACCTGAAAGGGGACAGTCAATGGACGCGACGACCTTTGCGTTGGCCGGTGTGGCGGCTGTTCTGTTGGCCGTTGCTTTCTTGCAGGGGCGCGACGTGGCCTGGGCCGGCATCATGGTGGGTGCCCGGACGTTGTGGCGCAATCTATTGCTTCTGTTGCTGGGTTTCCTCCTCGCCGGGCTGGTCCAGGTGCTGGTGCCCAGGGAGATCGTCACCCGCTGGCTGGGTGAGGAGGCTGGATTCAAGGGGATACTCATCGGCTGCGTCGTCGGCGGGTTGGTGCCCGGCGCGCCGTATGCCATCTTCCCGGTGGTGGCCTCGCTCCACCAGGCCGGCGCCAGCCTGGGCGTGGTGGTGGGGTTTGTCTCGGCCTGGGCGCTGTGGTCGGTATCGCGCTTGCCCGTCGAGATGGCCCTGATCGATCCCCGGGTGGCCCTCATCCGTTACACCGTCACGTTCGCGGTCCCTCCCATCGCCGGACTCCTGGCCGAAGCCATCGCCCGGTTCGTGTGAGGGGATATGGCTTTCGACCTATGCATTCACTCTAATGGAACTGATGGGGGGCAGGGGAATTTGCTCCCCCCTTGCCTTTCTGGTACAATTTAGGTCGGTAGACTGGTAGACTGGTAGACTGGTAGACTGGTAGACTGGTAGACTGGTAGACTGGTAGACTGGTATATTGGTAGAC
>DSAR01000540.1 GCA_011046405.1 Chloroflexota bacterium
ATGTTGAATTTGTCAGCCAACCAAGCTCGCCGGGTATCTTCTCAATAAGTTGGGGAGCTGTGGCCGGTCTCCCGACCGAGCCACAGCGGGCACGGTCAGGAGACCGGCCCGAGCAAGTTTGCCCCGGTTTATTGAGGTGATAGCTCGCCGGTTCGAGATGCAGCGTCGCTAGTACATCCGTTCGCCAAAGATCGCGCGACCAATACGCACCATCGTCGCCCCTTCTTCCACGGCGACGACGAAATCATTGCTCATCCCCATCGAGAGGTGGCGCCAATCACAAGCCGGGAAACGCTCTCGTAGAACGTCCAGCAAAGCCCGCAAATCGGCAAAGACAGGCCGTACCGTCTCCGGGTCGTCCACAAAAGGCGCCATCGTCATCAAGCCATGCACCGACAGATGAGATAACGCCAAAATCTCCTCGACCTGGGCAAAGAAGGCCGCGCGCCCCCCACCTGGCAGGTTGAACCCGTATTTGCTCTCCTCGCCGGAGACGTTGCACTCCAGAAGCACCGGCAACGTCACGCCTCTCTCACCGGCAAAGCGAGCGAGGTAGCGCGCGATTTTTAACCGGTCGACCGAATGCACGTAATCGTAATGCGTGGCCGCCAGTTCCGCCTTGCGGCTCTGGATGTGACCGATCATGTGCCAGGTCGGCTGGGCATCGGCGATAGCTGCGCGCACGTCTGGAATTTTAGAAACGCCCTCCCGGACACGGTTCTCGCCAAAATGGCGCACCCCGGCCTGGTATGCAGCGACGACTTCCTCGACGGAGCGGGTCTTGGTCACAGCGATCAACGTCACGTCATCCGGCTCGCGCCCAGACTTCGATGCCGCTTCGGCAATACGTTCCCGGACTTGCATCAGGTTACCTGCAATATCTGTCATTGCGTCAACTCCACGATCACGCCAAAACGACCGGTACGTCCGCCCTCTGCTCGATGGGAAAAGAACTCATCTACCCGGCACGACGTACACAGCCCCGACGCCTCGATCTCCTGAACGCCCACGGCGCGAAGTTGCGACCGCACCGCGCCGGGCAAATCCAGATAAACACGCCCATTGACGGCCCGCGCCAGGTCCGCTCCGGAGGGGCAAGCGGTCTGGACTGCGGTCACAACCTCCGGCCCCACCTCGTAGCAGCAGGGGCCGATGGCTGGACCAATCCCGGCCCATATATCGGCGGGATCGCTTTTCATCTGCGTGACCATCGTGAGCACCGTCGCCCCGACACTGCCCGCCGCCACGCCTCGCCAGCCAGCGTGGGCAATCCCGGCGACCCGCTGCACTCGGTCGTAGAAAAAAACCGGGGTGCAGTCGCCAAAACGCATCAGGATTGGCGTGCCCGGTGCATTCGTCACCAGGGCATCGGTCGCCGGCAGCACGGTTCCCAGGTGAGCCTGTCTGACGACGCCCACACGGGCCCCGTGCACCTGGTGAGGGCTGACGACCGCTCTCTGGCATAGGCCCACCGCACCCATAGCCCGCCGGTGGTTCTCCTCGACAGCCGCCGGATCATCGCCCACGGTGTGGCCCAGGTTGAGCGTGGCGTAAGGCGCCTGGCTCACCCCCCCGATGCGGGTCAAGACGGCATGTCTCAGCCCAGACACGTCATTCAGTCCCTCAAACCGGTACAGCAACACAGGGCCAATCTGCTCACGGATCACTAGAATTTACCTCGTCCACTCAATCGCCAGAGATTGAACTTACACCTTTTCAGTCAACGATTCTTCGACTTCTTGCATCGTCTCCTGGACGAGCGGATAAGACAACCAAACCGTCGCCATGCCGAAGAGCGTCCCCGTGAGCACTCGCATCGTCGGCGTCGTCTCGTGGGGCATAAGCGGGCCATTCGGCCAGATGAGGGGGAACAGATAGGAGACAAACTGGTACCCGCCATCCAGAAGCATCGGCAGGATGCCGATCACGAAGTAGGCCCACAGAGGCAGCGAAGGCACACGCCACCGGCGACGCAGCAGGCTATAAAGCAGCCCGGCGATAAAAATTGTACCGTAGATAGCCACGTCTCGCTGGCAAATCCCGATCTTGTATCCAATCGACGCATGGCCAACCAGCGCTCGCGTCTCCAAGCCAATGTCGATAGATGTCCCCAGCGCACGTTCCAGTTCCGACACAGTGTAGGTCAATTGAGGCCCAAACAGGAAAAAGGAGCGTTGGGGCAATTGATGACACAGTGGGCGATAGATCAAATAGATCGTCCTGGCTGCCCCGGTCATGCCCAAATACATCAACGCCGGCGCCAGGATAGGCAGGCCCACGTAAAGAAAAGCGAGCGTGTTGAAGATGGTCAGCCAATGTTTGGCCAGCCAAAAGACAAAGCGATTGGCGATAGCCACGACAGGAGTGGACAATTTCTCTGCCTGGCGGGCCGCCTGTTTGGCCACGCGTCTTCGTTCCACCTCGGCCAAAATCTCAGCCGTGGTGACCTGCGCATCCCCTGTCTCGGACGACTGTGCCGGCGTCAATGGCGACCGGGACGCCTGTTTCCGTCGATCTTTTTCAAGCATCCCGCTCACTCGCTGATTCGCCACGTCTTTCATTCATCATCCAATCCCAACAAAATACTCCACTCACTGTGAATCCCTTCCTCGGTCACGCCATAATAGACGCGCAGATCATCATCTTGACGCTGTACTAAATCGTAACGCTCCTTGCCTCGATGTTTCCGCTTGCGCAAGACGCCGATATTGCCCTGCCATTCGATCTGCCCGGCGTCCACCGGATTTTCCTCATTTTGGGTGATCGCGTAATGCCACAAGCGGCGCGCTGATTTGCGGGTCACGTTCTTGACCACATTGTTATTGCGCAGATCACGCATCGTGTGATAGGGCGTCCCCTGGCGCTTCTGGGTCGACACGATCTCCACGCCGGTGCGTGGTGGTTCAACGTCATCGGTCGAATCTTCCAGCCGGATAGTCGTGGATCCAGATCGCTTGACCAAATTCACGATCTCATCCCGTACGGCCAGGTCGGTCTCGCCCTCACTACGCACGTAAATTTTGTTGTCGTCAATTGCGTAAGGCGGATCTCCTCCCCGAGGCACAAAAATACGCACGATTTTGCGTCCCTGGGTTTCCTGAACGTCCGCCTTCACCTCCAGGGGCGGCGTGATCCGTCGCTCAATCTCCTCGTGAAGGGATTTGACCAAGCTCGCCGGATTACTGACGCCCTCCGGACGCTCTTTGGAATTCGCGCTGACTCCCACGTAAACTGTGCCGCCATTGGTATTGGCGAACGCACACACGTCGGCCAGGATGGCGTAACGTCGTCCTCCCCGGCGCGTGTAACCCACGTGAAATGATTGCACGATGGAATTCCCCTCATCTCGCGCCTCCTGGATGTGATCTAAAGGCGCCTCCGTCCGCCGATAAGGCCGCGTGCGGGCAAAGTCGTTGCTCAGGAACACCTCGTGCAGGGCTTCGAAACTGACCTCGGCCAAAAGCACCTCTGTCACGCGATCCCCAACACCCAAATGTTTGGGATCGTTGGGATCCCGCACCAGTCGATGGTTATCCGAACCCTGGATGCAGCGCATGGGGCGCGGGTATTCGGGGCGCGATCCATCGAAGAAGCGCATGGTCGTGCGTCGCCCCTGTTTCTCTAAATCGGTCACCTCCAAAGCGTGTAGATGCGGGTCCTGGGTGTAGGCCATGCGTGTCTGCCCCCCCAGTCCCGAGCGTCGCCGGGCCACACCGTGAGAGGAGTTCGCGTGTGCGGCGATGACGATCCCCCCCGCCTCATCGATGACTTGGTAAGCGGTCAGGACGTCGATAGTCGCTCCAACCTCACCGGTACCCTCATCCAATTTATCCAGCGGGATATTGAGACGGCGAAGGAGAAATTCCAACTCCCGCAGTTCAACCACTGGCGAGAAGATGCCCAGGATATGAAAGCCCAACGTCGCCGTAAACTCAAACCCCGGCAGAACCAAGATCTTCTTTCTCAGCCGGCGATACTCGTTTAATGAATGCTTCTCATCTCCACGCAGCCGATTGAGCTGCTCTAACATACTCAATTGTTCTATTTCTTCTATCATCGCCCGATAACCGGCCACGGTGTTGTGATCAGTGAAAGCGATGATGTCCAATCCTTTTTTCTCTGCCTGGAGTAAAATATCCAGATATGAGATATCAGGGTCTAAAAAATCAGCTGAGGCAGGTGTGTGCAAATGCAGATCAACCTGTCTCCACTGAAGGTTATTTCGTTTATTTCCTTTTGACATTTTCTCCTACCCATTCTTTCAAATACTCTGTAGCTGAAAGCATCCTCCCGAAACAAGCACTATATCGCCATCACATGACGCCGAGATTGACGTAAAACGGGAATCCCAACGAAGAGGAACGCTTATCACAGATGTCTGAAATGTTTGAAAAAGCGATTATTTGGAGCCTGCGCAGGGGAGAGAGGAGGGAGAACCCACCGGCACACACTTCTCATCGAAATGTCGCCACGCGCCGAAAGCAACGAGTACGTTTTGAGCAAACACTTGTCACAGGCGTATCTTCTCGATCATCCGGGGTTATGCAAATCGAAGGCAACATCGCGAGCACGCTCACGCGATTGCACGCATTCCGACCCACTTCCACCCCGGCTTTTGGAGAAAATACGCACAAACGTCGTTGTAACCGTAACCGTAGCCGACTGAACCCATCATCAGGGCTCAGGGCCAATACCCAATAAGTAAAAGGAAGATCGATAAAAGAGCACCGAATCTCAATAACCACCCGGCAGAAAACCTGTCAGCCAATCAGTCGTCTTACTGACAGGGAAATCTCCTCGACTATGTCCGGATACCCATTTAGACCAAATCGCCCCTCCCCAAAAAAATACGTCGACCTGGTCAATAATATCAAGGGCTCTGACGAAAGCACTCACGTCGGATCATCCAATCCTCAGGATAACGCTAGACATGCCCACGCTATCCTTGGACTTTCTTCGTTCGACCAGATTTCCTCTAACAGAGCCTCAAGTCGCATTGGTCAACGCTTTGACCACTCTGAGATCGTCAAGCCAATAATCGATTGCTCCAAACCAATGCAGACTTAGCTTCCTCCTCATTATCGGATGGTAACGGATCGGCTATCACCCGAAGCAGACGTCTCTACTGAACAGATTTAAGAATCCCCCTCCTTTCCCGATAACGTATCTGCGATTAATTCGATCAACTCATCTGGGCGAAAGGGTTTCAAGATAAAGGCATCCGCTCCCGCCCCTAGACAATCGGCAGCGCGATCCATCCCTGAAGTCATCACAATCGCCGTATCATCGAACGATTTCACCGCTCTGACATCCCGCAATACTTCAAGCGTATCGCCCCGCTCCGAATATACATCCATCAAGAGCAAAACTGGCTTAAACTGAGATGCTTTCGAAAGCACCAAGTCTGGATTTGGTTCCACGATCACCTTATATCCCTCGAATTCCAATACTGTCTTGATGAGACCACTGAACGTGGGATCATCGTCAACTACGAGAATATCACACATTATCTGACCTCTCTGCAATTCTAGCGAAGCATCCAAGGCAATGTTTGCCGGGCCAATATGGCATGTACCTTCTCATCGATAATGAGGGGATATGTAGGGGAATACCATTCCACCCTACGTTTGCCCCGATTTTTTGATAAGATACCAACTTGACAATGGCACATTTGTCCCCGGCGAATGAATTCGCGGGCCACAACTGCAAAGTCGGCCTACGTCGACTATAAACTAACCTGCGAAGGCAGGTTTTGCAGTGCGTGATTTTTACGCGCTGTAGCCACGCGGTTTTAACCGCTGTGCGCTGTAATGTGCCATTGTCAAACTAAGGGTCATGCGCTGCCAGATTCATCACTAATCAAAGCCGTTGCAAAAACATCGTCAACCCGCTCGGCCAAGACGAAGTTAAGCATATCACGGACCTCGTCGGGTATATCGTCCAGGTCCTTCTCATTCTGGCTGGGCAGAATGACCGTCTTGAGTCCAGCGCGGTGGGCAGCCAGCACTTTGGCTTTCACTCCACCCACCGGCAACACCTGCCCTCGT
This sequence comes from Chloroflexota bacterium, assembly GCA_011046405.1. Taxonomy (GTDB): domain Bacteria; phylum Chloroflexota; class Anaerolineae; order B4-G1; family B4-G1; genus DSAR01. Next base: position 6,048 of record DSAR01000540.1, read on the forward strand.
AACGTGATCTCCCCGGTCATCCCCACGTCGTCGCGCACCCGGCGACCGGTCAGCAACGAGGCTAACGCAACGGCCATTGTCACGCCAGCCGACGGGCCATCCTTGGACACCGCCCCTGCCGGCACGTGCAGGTGAATGTCTGTCTTCTCGAAAACCTCATCCGGTATACCCAGATCTCTGGCTTTCGAACGCACATAACTGAGCGCCGCTTGCGCCGATTCCTTCATCACCTCTCCCAATTGTCCCGTGACGGTAAAGCCCTTCTGCCCAGGCATCTTGGTCGCCTCGCAGAATATCAGGTCGCCGCCGGAAACGGTCACGCTCAAGCCCGTCGCCACGCCGGGCAATTGGGTGCGCAAGGCGGTCTCGGGGAAGTAGCGTGGTTTTCCCAAGACCTCAACGACGTTACGCTTGGTCATACGCGCCGCTTCGGTATCTCCCTCGGCAATGCGGGTCACGATCTTCCGACACACTTTCCCGATTTCTCGCTCCAGGTTGCGTACGCCGGCCTCGCGAGTGTAATCGCGGATGATCTGCCGCAGCGCCCCCTCGGTAAAACCTAACTCCTCCTTTCGCAACCCGTTCTCCCGGAGCTGGCGGGGGATGAGATAGCCTTGCGCAATGTGCACTTTTTCCGTCTCAGTATAGCCCGAAAGTTTCAATATCTCCATCCGGTCTCTCAAGGGCGCCGGAATGGGATCGAGCAGGTTAGCCGTCGTGATGAACATCACCTGAGAAAGGTCAAAAGGCACGTCCAGGTAATGATCGCGGAACTCGCGATTCTGTTCCGGATCCAGCACCTCTAAAAGCGCCGACGCGGGATCGCCCCGGAAATCCTTGCCCAGCTTATCCACCTCGTCGAGCATGAAGACCGGGTTCTTCGACTCCACCCGGCGCAAGGCCTGGATGATCCGCCCCGGCAGCGCGCCAATGTACGTGCGACGATGGCCACGGATTTCTGCCTCGTCCCGTACACCGCCCAAGGACTGGCGGATAAACTTACGTCCCATCGCCCGGGCAATGGATTGGCCCAGGCTGGTCTTGCCGGTGCCGGGCGGCCCTACGAAACAGAGGATCACACCTTCTCGCTCACGACGAATCAGATCGGTCTGTTCTCGTTCCTCCAACTCTTCCTGTCGTTCTTCCCGCAACTTACGCACCGCGAGGTATTCGAGAATCCGCTCCTTGATTTCTTCCAGGTCGTAATGATCTTCATCCAGCACATCACGTGCGTGCCGAATATCCAGGTCATCCTCTGTCGAAATTTCCCAGGGCAAGCTGGTCAACCAATCCAGATACGTGCGGATGACGCCGTACTCAGCAGCAGCCGAGGGAATTTTGCTCAGGCGGTCCAATTCCCGACGCGCTTCCTTCTCCGCTTCCTCAGGCATACCGGCTTCGTCGATTTTCTGGCGGAATTCTTCCACCTCCATCTGGTGCTCGTCCGCCTCACCCAACTCCCGTTGAATGGCCTTGAGTTGTTCGCGCAAGAAATACTCGCGCTGGGTCTTCTCCATTTCTGATTGCGCGTCGCTCTGGATCTTGCGGCCCAGTTCCAAGACCTCTAGTTC
>DSAR01000445.1 GCA_011046405.1 Chloroflexota bacterium
ATTCGCGGGCCACAACTGCAAAGTCGGCCTACGCCGACTATAAACTAACCTGCGAAGGCAGGTTTTGCAGTTGTAGCACGCGGTTTTAACCGCTGTGCGCTGTAATGTGCCATTGTCAAATTACGTAAAATTGGAATTGCTTTCTTTGCAAGTTGCAAAGTTTCCGACTTTTTTCTGACTTTTACCCCCTTTTCGTATTGTCCCTCCTGTCAGGTTATGTATAATTGGTACAGATAAAAGGCGTTTCGCACTGTCAAAGTCACTTTAATCTGTTTCAAGTCGGTTAGCGTTGGTTTGACCTTTTGCGCACGTTCAGAAGGGACGTCAAGGGCGTTTCGAAAAAGTCTCTATCTAGACCTCACCGGGACTTGATGCTCGGTGCCGAAGCTTGAGAGGGTGGACTGGTTCGTGATGAAGAGAGGACGTATTGCGCGAGCACTCCTTGATCCCCCTGGCATGCACTCAATTGAGTTCCTACAATGCCTTGACCATTCCGGTTGGCCCGGAAACAAAGAGCGTCTTGTTAAAACATAGGCTCAACTAAACCCTCTACCTCGTTGCCGTTGGGCAATAATTGGCAAGACCTCAACCCTATATAGACAATTGATCTTTCGTTTCGTTGACTGGCGTGAGCAATGGCGGTCTCATTTGGCTGCCATGCATCTCGGCTAGTCTGGCGTGCGTGAAGCATTGTGTCTTCCGTTTCTTGTGAGCATGTCAAGTATTCTCTGGCTCTTCGCTCGGCACCCCGGGCATAAGCATGAAAGCATCGACTGTATCAGTTCGCCGAACGGCACATACGAAGAAGGAGGTCACTAAAATGGACTATGATGTCAAAGTTTATGAATCGCCAACGATTGAGATCGAAGAAGTTGAGGGCAGCGAACTGGCCGCCGACTTCAATCCGGCAGACGCTTGCGTCGTCATCGGCGCGGTGATCACGGGTGGCGCTATCGTGATCGCTGCCGTTATCGACTAGAACCGCTAAGAGTAGCCACGCTGGGGACAGCGACCGATCCAAACAAGGGAAACAAGGAACGAAAACTCCTGGCAACCCATAGGCGGATCGGTAAAAAGGACTAGTGTAATTTCTCGGGGGAGCGAATGAGATCAAGAGGTTCTCGTGGACTCACGAGAACCTCTTGAATAAAAATCTCAATGGCGAGCGGGACTGTTTTGGATTGAAGGATAGATTTATGGCGAAAGATTTGGACATATTGCTGATCTTCTCACCCCCTTCGGCCTATCTGCCGAGGGATTCGTGGGGCGATCACCTATTGGGGATGAGTCCGCCTATCGGGGCGATGTACCTGGCGGGCTACCTTCTTTCCCAGGGGTACACGGTAGAGATTTTGGACGGCGCGCTGATGGCACTCCGCGGCCATAGCCTGAAACAGGCGATCTCGGAACGAAACCCCCGCCTGGTAGGCCTGTCGAGCGTGACGGTCAACGCCCATAATACCTCGCGGGTGGCAGAGTTCGTCCGTGCCATTCACCCGGAGGCGAAAATCGTCGCCGGTGGGCCGCACCCTTCCTTCTGCTACGAGTCACTGCTCGCCACGGGTCACGTGGACGTGGTGGCCCTGTACGAAGGAGAATTGACCCTGGCCGAACTGGCCGCCCATTTCCTGGGGACACCGGGTGGTGACGCCAGGCGGTGCGATCTGGCCGACGTCGCCGGGATTGCCTTCCGCCACCAGGGGGAGATCATCCTCACGGACTCTCGCCCCTTGATAGCCGACCTGGACCAGCTACCGCTTCCGGCGCGGCACCTGATTCCTCTCGACGATTACCGCATGCCGGGCATCGTCCTCACGGGACGGGGGTGTCCCTTTAACTGCATCTTCTGCGCGGCCGCCCCGCTTTCCGGGCGGCGCTACCGGAAGCACAGCGTGGACCGGGTGATAGAGGAAGTGCGGGTATGCGTCGAGGCGCATGGATTGCGGAAGCTCTTTTTCGCCGACGATTGTTTCACGGCTGACAAGCGGCGCGTGAGCGAGATTTGCCGGCGCCTGGAGGCGTTCGATCAACCTCTGCACTGGGTGTGCGAGGGCCGGGTCGATACGGTGACACCGGAGTTACTGGCGGACATGCACGCCGCCGGGTGTACCGCCATCCAGTACGGCGTGGAGTCCGGGTCGCAGGCGATCCTGGACCACGTCCGGAAGGGGATCAACATCGAACAAATTCGGAACGCGGTCCAATGGACGGTCGATCTGGGGATGCGGGCCGAATGCTCGCTCCAGTTCGGCCATCCGGAGGATACCGTCGAGACGGTAGGGGAGACACTCCAGTTCGCGCGGGATCTGCGTGCTATGAGCACGTACGCCGGGCAGGTCAAGACCGATTTCGCCATCACGACGCCCCTGCCGGGCACCTACCTGCGGGATCACGCGGAAGAACTGGGCATCGAGATACTGACGAGCGATTGGGATCGTTATACCTTCATCGAACCGGTCATCAACACGCGGCACCTGACGGCCGAACAACTGTCGCGTTGCGTGGTGGGACAGATGATGGACCGAATAGGGGATCAGAAGTTATTGGAGGGACTCGGATGTGGGATCTAGTGGTCGAAGCCATCCTGTGGACCGTGGGCGGCGTGGGCGAACAAGTGGTCAAGTATCGCCTGGCGAACGCGCCGTTTTTCCAGAGCAAACTGGGTTACCGGGTCGGTCTCTTTCTCGAAATGGCCGCCTATGCCCCGTTTGCCGCTTTTACGTTCTGGCGCGTGCTGGTCACCGACGAAGCGCTAAACTTCTCGCTCTGGGGTAGCGTGGTCGGCGGTGTATTGATCTTGATTGGTGTCATCATCAACTACGTCGCGGTGCGGGATTTGAAGATGGCCCGGTGGAACAGCGCCCCGCTCTACGGCCTGGACCAGGAACTGAACTCATTGGTGGACACGGGCATCTACAGCGTCATCCGCCATCCTTCTTACGTGGGACAGATCATCGGCTTTGCCGGCTGTGCTTTCATCCTGCCATCCCGCTACATTATCACCTTCGCCGTCATCTACATGCTGTACTGCGTGCTCATTCATACGCGCATCGAGGACCACTACCTGGTGAAGCGCTTTGGCGAGAAGTACGTCGAGTACGCCCAGCGCGTGCCGGCTTTTCTCCCGCTGCGGGGCGTCCGTGCCCGCAAGTGAGACCCGGGCCGAACTGGAGCGCCTGGGCCAAGCATTGGCGACGGTGCGCGAGCAAGAGGCCTTTCTCGAACTCCTGGACGCGCTCGGCGATCTGCGACGGGAATTGCTGGGGACCGAGATGGACGGGGCAGCCCTTGAGGGGCTGATGCGTATCGATCGGGAGGTGTTCCGGCGCACGCGGCGCGGCGTTCGCGTCTTTTCGGCGCCGGGGATGGCTGGCCTGGCGTGGTTGACCCTGTTGTGCCTGCCCTGGCCCCTGTTGACCGGGATAACGGTGGCTTTGTCACTGGCCCTGCTCGGGGATTTCCGCAGCTGGGCGTTGGGCGGGGCGGCTTTGTTCGCGTTATACGCCGCCCGGCTCGGTCACGAACTGGGACACGTGCTGGGCGGGTGGCCGGTTTTCGGGCTGGCCGGATTGTATACGTCCCGCAACTTCGGGCAACTGCGGTTGCAGATGAGCGTGCGGCGGACGTGCGTGGGTGCTACCCACCTCGTGCGATTGTACCTGGGCGGTTGCCTGGTCAATTTGGCGCTGGCATTGGGTGGCCTGTTGGCGTACGCCACCGGCGTCTGGACCGGGATCGGGGCGCTGGCCTTCGTCGGGGCCAATTTGGTGCTCGGGCTCGGTAACCTGCTGCCGGTACGAGGGCTATCGACCGATGGCTACAACGCTCTATATACCTGGCGGGCCAGCCATCAGAAAGATTTTTGGACGCAGAAGAACGCGGATAAACGCTGACTCCTTTATCTGCGGAAGTCTGCGATATCTGCGTCCCATATTATTCAATTTACAGGTTTTGAACGAGAGCGTCCAGTTCAAGTAATTCGGGGATTATTCTGGAGGTCTGTGTCTGCATGAGCGAAAATCCAAAGGACTGGTCGGAAAAGCGACCCCGCCGCGGGCTCAAGCCGTGGAGTTCGATCGAGGGCGGGGGCATCGTCGTGTTACACATCGATCCCCGCGTGCGCGTCGCGGAGGAGAAGCGGGTGCGGTACTGCAAGTTGAACGAGACGGGTGGGCTAATCTGGCAACTGTGCGACGGTAAACATACCGTGGCCGAGATCGTGTCAGAGGTGGTGGCGCAGTATGGCGTCGAGGCGGGCGTGGCCAACCGGGACGTGCATCACCTGCTGGAACAGATGCAATCTGCCGGGCTGGTGGAGGTGGAAGGTGACAGCTTCTTCTGAGTCGCGGGCGGGGCAACCCCGCAGCGAGCTGCGCGTACCCTGGTCCCTGGCGATGGCCGCCTGCGGGCTGGCGGCGATCTTGACGCCTAACGCCGCCCGTTTTTCGTCCGCCGTCGGTATCCCGCTGTTGGTCGGCGGCAGCGCATTGATGTTAATTTCGATGTCGATGGTGGGTGACCGGCACACCCTGGTGGTCGACGGCCCGTACCGGTGGGTGAGACATCCGGCCTACGTGGGGCTGCTGACGATGTTGGCCGGCCTCGTGATCTTCACGTGGTCGTTTTGGGGCGCGTTGGCCTTCGCGCCGGCGGCGGTTCTGACGTACGCCAGGGCTCGGCGGGAAGAGCACAACCTACACCTGCGCTTTGGCGCCCGTTACGAGGCCTACCGGCAGCAAGTGCCTTTCGCATGGCCGAGGATAACGTTATCACACGGAGGAGGACAGGGTGAGCCAGACGTACGGAGGAAATAACCAAGCGATTCAAGTCGAGGCGCTATCGAAGCATTACGGCGATTTGCGGGCGCTGGACAACGTCAGTTTCGACGTGCCCCGGGGGACGGTCATCGCGCTCCTGGGTCCCAACGGCGCGGGAAAGACCACGCTGGTCCGAATGCTTTCGACCCTGATCGCGCCAACCTCCGGCACGGCCCAGGTCGAGGGATACGACATCCGCCGGCACCCCCGCCAGGTACGACAGTGCCTCGGGGTCGCCTTCACCGATACGTCGTTGTACGCACGCCTGACGGTGCGCGAGACCCTACGCTACTTCGGGCGCCTGTACCAGATAGCGCCGGGGACGCTCGAATCTCGCATCGAGGAGTTGGTATCGCTTTTCGACATGAACTCCTACGCCGAACGGCCCGTCGCCCAGCTCTCGCGCGGTATGCAGCGCAAGGTCGTGATCGCCCGCGCGATTCTGCACGCCCCGCCGGTCCTGATCATGGACGAGCCGACCACCGGATTGGACATTCAGGCCTCGGCCGAGATGATCGACTTCATCCGCACCTACGCCCGGGCAGGTAAGACCATCCTCCTCGTCACCCACAACCTGACCGAGGTCGAGATGCTGTGTGACGACATCCTCATCCTGCGGCACGGGCGAATTGCCGAGGGGCCGACCCCGGTGCGTGGTCTGTCCTCGTCGGAACTGCAAGCCACGATTTTCCGGCACATCAACGGTTCCCAAGGAAAAGCGGAGAACCGGGAAAGTGAAGGGGCCATATGAGGTTAAGCATCATCTGGGCGATCTTCGCCAAGGAGATGTTAGAGACGTTTCGGGATCGCCGCACGCTCATCGTCTCGATATTTATCCCGATTATGATGCTGCCGATGACGATGGGCCTGTTCGTCTATTTCGCCAGCGGGAAACTCCCGGAATACCGTTACGCGTTGGTCGGGGGCGCAGCCGGGGATGACGCGCTCATTGAGGACGTGCTGGACAACGAGGACCAGGCTGACTTCTTGCGCGTCTCCCCCTCTCGACCGCGAGAGGCCCTGCGGCAGGACGAGTTGGAGGTCGTCGTCGCCCTGGACGGTTCACCGGCACACGCGGAACAGGAGGTCGCCATCGTCGTCCAGCACAACGCGTCCTTGAAATCAAAGAAGGCGGCTGAACTCATTTCGGCCCAGTTGGAGGATTACGCCAAACGACTGGTGACCCAACGCTTGGCCCGTTCGGGAGAAACGTGGCCCCTGGCGGTGGCGTTGGAGAACGTGACCCCCGATAGCAATCCATCCCTGATTGGCATTTTCTTTCCCTTGATCGCGGTGATGTGGATCACGGTGGGGGCCATGTACCCGGCCGGCGACGTCACCGCCGGGGAGAAGGACCGGCGTACCATCGGCGATATCCTGCTGACGCCGGCGAGTCGGCTGGAGATCGCCCTGGGCAAGTTCCTGGCCGTGTCTCTCATCGCCCTGGTGACGCTCTTGATCGCGATCCTGAGTATGTTCGCGGGTGTGGAGATGGGGAACCTGGCGCCGCTGCGCCTGAGGGCCGGCGGGGCTTCGGCCGCGTCGTTGGCTTGGGTGATTCCCACTGTCCTGCTGACCACGGCCATCGTCAGCGCGTTGGAGATGATCGCTAGCCTGTTCGCCCGGAGTTTCAAGGAGGCGCAGACTTACCTGACGCCGATTTTTCTGATCGTGTTGATTCCCGGGGGGCTGCTGTCCGTCACGCCGGAACTGGCGCAGGTCGAATGGTTGTACTGGATGCCGTTTATGAACAGCACCATGCTCCTACGGGAGTTGATGCTCGACGTGATCAACCCAGCCCACATCGCGATGACATTTTCCACCAGTTTGGTGGGGAGCTTGTTGTTGCTATGGTTGATGGTGAAGTTGTTCAATCGGGAGGACGTGCTGTTTAGCACGTAATAGGGGAACGGATCCAGGTGTTATCAGAAGTTGTCGTCAAGGGTCCCCGTACCAGCCGTCCACCGACTTTTAGGCCCGAGTTGGCGCACGAGGTCTTCTTCATCCGAGATGAGAGGATGCCCGAGGCGACCGACCCGCTGAAACAGGCCCTCATTGAGCAATCGCGTCGCCTGGATTTGGATGAACCGCTGCCGCCCGAGCCCGTGATCCTGCGCGACGATCTGCGTTACAATCGCTCGTTTCGACTCAACCATACGTCGGCCCAAATCGCGGCGTGGTGCAGCGGGGAATGGACCGTGGCGGAGATTGAGCGCAAGATGGTGGATCGTTTCGACTGCTCACCCGAAGAGGCCCATCGCGCAGTTCGGGAGGTAGTGGACTTCCTGGCCCAGCGCCGGATGCTCGAGGGGGCCCGGCGTCGCTTACAGCGCTGGGGGTTTTTCTTGAACCCCATGCGCCTGGCCCGGATACTCAAATATCTCATCGGCTATTACTTTTCTCATCGGGAGGATAAATCATGACCAAATCGCGAGGTGGTACAATCATCATCGCCAGCGCCATCGTCCTGGCGGCGTTGACGATCGGGTGTGCGTTGTTGCTCCGGGGGACGCCCTATGCCGACGGGGTGAATTCAATCCTGGTGGCAGGGATGGTCGTCCATTTGCTTCTCATCTGGCCCCTACTGCGGAAGAAATAAGTGAAGCATTGAAGTAACTGCAGTGGATGGACGGGGATGTGGGGTGTTGGGCGGGCGCTTCGCGCTCGCCCAACACCTCACATCCCCATTCTCTAAGCAGCAGTTACGAATTGAAATAGAACGGCGCATGAATGAGCATTATCTGGCGTAAGGTCTGGCGCGACCTGTGGCAC
>DSAR01000027.1 GCA_011046405.1 Chloroflexota bacterium
GGATGGGAGTTTCTGTGGGGATTGGGGTGTCGGTCGCCGGCGGGGCGCAGATCTGATCGAAGGGGATGACGGGGGGCGCCTGGCCACTGCTGTTGATGGTGCCTTCGCCCCAGCCCCACCCCTCGACGTCGCCGTGATGCACTTTGCGGGCGCTGGCGCCCAAGGTGGAATACCGCCACGATCCATTTTCCAGATAATGATAAGACCAATAGACACAGGGGGAACCCTGACATTTGCAGAAACAGTTCGAGACTGAGCAGCCGCTGGTGTCGTTGATGTCACAGATGGCAGCGCCCATCGGGTTGGAAAAGTCGGCCACGACGTTCAGCCCGGCGCGGCGCAACACGTCGTAGCCCGTGATCTCCGATTCGCTGAACTCGACGCAGTAGGTGACGTGGGATCCGCCGAAGTCCACGACGAGGCCGACTTGGTTGGTCTGTTGAGCCCTTACGTCCAGCGAGATGGCGGCGATGGACGCGATGACGATCAATGCGCCAACGAGTCCTATGTATGTGGGGACCTTTCTATCTTTCATAACCGTTCCAATCTCGGTTTGATGGGGGTCCGACGAGGTCACCCATGGCCTCGTCAGACCCCCGCTTAAAGAGGCCTCCGCTACTTGAGAACAAGAGGCAAGAGGAGGGAATTTGTGATCTACGTGGTCCTCAGGAGTATCATCTCAATAAACCGGGGCAAACTCGCTCGGGCCGGTCTCCTGACCGTGCCCGCTGTGGCTCGGTCGGGAGACCGGCCACAGCTCCCCAACTTATTGAGATGATACCCAGGATGTATTTCGCAGGACGAGCGGGAGATAAATGTCATATTTTATCCCCGTGACTGCATGGCTCTCGTTGTTGTCAGGCATGTCGTCTGCGACACTGCTGGTGATGATAGCCGTGTTGGTAAATTTACCGGAGGCCCCAGGCTGGACCTTGACTGTCAGGGTCATCGTTTGGCATTCAGCCGCCTCCAGCGTCCCCAGGGACCACCACACTTTTTGGGGCATCACGATGGTGCCTGGTGGGTCGGGCAGAATGACCGTGCCCACCGAAGGTGAGGTCACCTCGGATGGCAGGATATCGGTGACGACCACGTTTGTGGCGGCGAACGGGCCGGCGTTGCAGGCGGTGATCGTATAGGTCAGGGAGTCGCCGGGGCTGACGGTGTCCACGTTGCCGGTCTTGACGATAGAGAGATCGGCGTCGCCGACTGTGAATGCTTCATCGACGGTGGTGATATCCCCTGGCTCGCCACCGACCTCGACGGTGCGAGAGGTGGGGGAAAAGACGTAATTGCCCTTGGAGGGGGTAAGTTCGTAAGCGCCGATGGATGGGACGGAAGCCGTGTAGCGCCCGGTGGCGTCGGTGGTCCCGAAGTAGAGATCGCCCGATCCCTCGACCCACACGGTAACATCAGAGATAGCCTCGTTGATCACCTGGGTGCTGACCTTGCTGGTCGGGCCAGGCTCCGAGACATTCCCGGCGAGGCCATAGCACGACTCCAGGCCACCGACCGCCAGCGGGTAAGCTCGGTGCAACAGGGCCGGAATGGCCTGTTGCGTAGCCATCTGGTCGGCTCCATAGCCTTTCTGCCACTCGAAGCTGCCGTCGGGCAACTGCATGCTGAGCAGGTAACTGATAGGGTTGCTGTTGGTGACCGTCCATGTGCCAGTGCGCGGATCCTCGCCAGTGGCAAACAACGCCTGGACGACGTAAGCGGTGGAGTTGGTGTCGCTATCTGTGCCCCACGTCGAATCGGGATTGTAGGGGAAACCGCCATCGTCGTTCTGGGCATATTCGAGATAGGCCAGGCCGCTTACGACGCTGGTCGACGTGACCGGCTCGCCGGCGGCGATCAGGGCCTGGAGCGCCAGCGCGGTGTCGTTGGTGTCGGCGCCCATGCCCACGGCCCACTCCCAACCGCCGTTGGGCAGCTGGGCGTCTTTCAGCGACTCCACGGCCGAGACCGGCACCGTCTCGCTCAATGCCGCCGTTCCCAGGATGCCCCACGCCTGATACAGCGTATCGTCGTCGAACATGCCGCTGCTCGGATCGTAGTAGCTGATGGGGCGCTGGGCGCCGATGGGCCAGCAGCTATCCTGCGCGGCCAGGCCTACGGCCAGCTTGCCGACGCCGGCCGCGTTTTTATTGGCCAGATCCGCGCCGGTGCTGAGCATGTTGGCCAACAGCGAGGGACTGTGGCGCCAGGAGGCAGCGTCCATGCCGTTGGCGCCTACGGCCATTAGTACATCGGCTGTGTTGTTAGCAGATCCAAAGTCGCCATTGGCCTGTTGTTGGTCCTGTAGCCATTCCAGGGCTTTCAGGCTTCCCACGTATGATTGGGCCGGGAGTACCGGGGGGCCCCACGAGGTGTTGTTACGGAATCCCAATATGTCGCCGTCTACAGGATCGGGAAGCGGCCACGGCGCATTCCACGTCGCCCCCTGTGTATCCCACAACCCTAGCCACCACCAGTTGTCGGAGCAAAAGCAATCGGAGGCGGGACATCCATCTCCATTGATATTGCATATTGCACCGAATGAAGGCTCTGTCTCTACGCTAAATCCGGCTGCTTTGAGAGCGCCCACCCTGGTCAACGTTCCCGTCCACGAAATGGATCGCACAGCCGCTCGCTCTCCTGAGAAGACCACCACGATATGCGCCGTGCTGATGGCATCCTGAGCCCAGATCGCTCCATCCAGGCCAATTTGATTGATCGCCGCGGGTCTCTCGGTAAGCACCATCGCTGCGCTGCGACTCAGGCCGAAGCCCGCGAGTAGCCCGATGGTGAGCATGATACCTAATGCGATACTTAGAATGAGTTTGTGTTGATTCATTATTCTCCTTGTTTGACTAAATCATTGTCTATTGTTAACTGTTGCTCATCCTGTGCCGCCGGATCACAATTCGGCAGCTTGGGGGATGACGTGTTGGCTTCCGTCACTCCCAGGCGCCGGCTTGCAACTCGCACTGCGTGGGTATGCTGAGCAGTAGTTGTTACGTCTATTGAAACAGCCCGGGACTTTCCAGAGAGCCGCCTGGGTATGGATGGTTCCTAGTTCTTCAGAAGTCTGAGACCAGATAATGTGCCATTGTCAAGCCAAGCATGCATAAAAAAAGCCCTCCCTCACGTGTTGTGGGGAAGGGCAGTTACGCTTGTTGTGCGCCTGCAAGTACCACCACCTTTCCGCGAAGGTTGTATTCCGTACCAGCAGAGGCGGGTGTTCTGGCTTGTTAGCCCTGTGTCTTGAAAATCGCGTTGTCGACTTCTCGACCACCTGGCTAACCTACAGTTGCGGGACAGCGCCGGACTCCCTGTATTTGAACAGGCCACCGGTCTTCCCCCGTTTGCACCCCGGGCTTCCGAGCCTTGGGGTACCCCTGCTGTGGCTTCTATTTGATTGCCCAAGCAGTATAGCACATAAAGGGGGATTGTCAAATATGTGAGGGCCTTACGCCAACCCCAACGCCCACGCCGACACCGACACCGACCCCGCCATGGAGCCCCACGCAGAGCGCCCGGGAAGCGGGACAGGCGTTGGGCGCCATCCTGCGCGTTCTCACCGAGATCGCAATCTGGTTTGGCATCGTTATCCTGCCGCTGATCGTTTTGCCGGCCATGGTCATCTGGGGTTTCGTGCGCTTGATCAAACGAATTAAAGCGTAGCTTGTAACAGCTCACCATGTGCCCGCCGGATCACAATCCGGCGGTTCGGGGCAAGAAAACGATTTTCTCACACCAATGCGTGGCGGATTGTGATCCGCCACGCACAGCATCGGCTGCCCCAAACCCGGGCGCCAAATTTGGCTTTCCCCGATACCTGTGATAAACTATAGCACAATCTGCTATCGCTACCGTATTAGCCAGGATGTATTGGAACATGCCCCCAGACGTATCGATCCACACCATCGGCCACAGCGATCACACCCCAGAAGCATTCATCGACCTCCTCCACCAACACGACGTCACGCGCCTGGTCGACGTCCGCAGCCAGCCCTACAGCCGCTGGACCCCGCAGTTCAACCGCGAGACTCTGCAGCGCGACCTGGCAGATAGCGATATCGACTACCACTTCATGGGAGACGTCCTGGGCGGGCGTCCTCCCGACCCGGACCTCTACATCGGCGACAATCCAGATTACGAGAAGATGGGGAAACGCGGGGCCTACCAGGCGGGCATCGAACGCTTGATCGCCCTCGCCCGGACCGGACGTGTGGCGGTGATGTGCAGCGAAGGGGAACACCATCACTGCCACCGTCACATGCTCATCACCCAGACGCTTTTGGAACGGGACGTCCACGTCCTGCACATCCAGCCCGACGGCGCGACCGTTGAGGGGGAACGCATCGCGCGGCAACTGAGCATGTTTTAGGAGTCTTCTATGGCGACACTCTACACCATCGGTTACAAGCAAAAAGCGCTCGCCGATTTTATCGGCCCATTGCGCCAGGTTGGCGTGGATGGCGTGATAGACATCCGGCTGCGCAACACCTCTCACCTGCTCGGCTACACCAAACAGGATACGCTGGATTTCCTGTTGCGAGAGGGCTTCGGCATCGCCTACGAACACCATCCCGAACTCGCCCCTACATCCGATATCCTCGATGCCTACCGCGAAGACGGCGACTGGAGCGCCTACGAAATCCAATTCTTGCCCCTGTTGAAAGAACGCCAGGCCGAGACACTGTGGCCCGCCATCGCGACCCGTTACCAGGCCCCGTGCCTGCTCTGCGCCGAAGCGAGCGCCTCACACTGCCACCGCCGTCTGGTGGCGGAATACTGGGCCACGCACTATCCGAACCTGACCATCATCCACCTTTAGGCCGGTAGACTGGTAGATTGGTATATTGGTATATTGGTATATTGGTAAACCGGTATACCAGTCTACCAGTCTACCAGTCTACCAATATACCAGTCTACCGGTTTACCAGTCTACCGGTCTACCAGTCTACCGATCTACCAGTCTACCAGTCTACCGATTTCAACCATGCCCTATCGTGAAGTTCTCATCCTGGCGATGACCAAAATGCGCGCTGGTATCTGCGCGGCGGGGTTCACGCGGGAGTCGGATCCGGTCACCGGCCTGCGCTGGGTGCGACCGGTGCGCGATTTCGGCCCTCTCCTGCAGGGGGATATGACCGACGCGGACGGGCGCTTGGTCGAATGCGGCGACGTGATCGGATTGAACATGATCAAGCCGCGCCCCGACCCACCCCACGTCGAGGATTGGGTCGTCGACTTCGTCCGCCACCGCCCGCGCCTGTTGCGCCGCCTGGAGGGAGAGAAACGGGCACACCTCTTCTCCCGCTACCTCGATCCGACGCCGGAGGACGTCCTCGTGCACCATACTCGCTCCCTCTGCCTGGTGCAACCGGCGCAGCTTTGGGCGCGCTTCTCCCTGGACGCCTATTCCGGCACATACCAGGCCCGGATGGGTTTCACGCTGCCCAGAGACGCCAACCATCCCCACGCGACCGGCCGGCGCGGCGTCTCTGTGACCGACATCCGCTGGCGTGCCCTGGGACGATCCTGGTTGGGTGAAAAAGGTGGACATCTGGCTATGGATCAAGACGCGTTGTGCGAGCGGCTGGCGGTGGACGAGGCCTATCTATCGCTGGGACTGAGCCGGAACTGGCAGGGCGCATATTGGCCCCTCGTCGTCGGCGTCCATACGGTGCCGGATTACGAATTTCGCTCGTGAGGTATACGTTACGTCCTATGTCCGACGTCTCACGTCTGTCAAACACCAACAAAAGGAAGGTCATCGAATGACGCGCCGATCCCGCGATGCAACGAATCAGCCAGTTGAGCACATCGAAGGACAATTCCCCATCCTGAAGGAGTTGGAACTCACGCTCTCTCAGGTCTGCGGCCTGGGCGTGAATGAGCGCAACCGCCTGCTCTACTTCCTGCTGCGCTGGGAACACGTCGACGCCCTGCACGCTTGCCTCGACCGCCTCATCCCGCACAATCCCACCCACGTCTCGCTGTACGATCTGCGGGCGCGGGCGTTCCTGGCCCAGGGGCGATATGAAGAAGCGCTTCAGGTGATGGCGGAGCGCCTGACCCACCGCGTCTCGCTCACGGCCCAATCTCTCCAGGCTCGCATCCACCTGGAGCAGGGCGACGTCGCGACTGCCCGGCAGATCGCCCGTGACCTGATCGCCGAGCAGGAGGAAAGCGTGATGGCCTGGGCGCTCTTGGGCCAGGTCGAGCAGGCGGCGAAGGATTGGGAAGCTGCCGCGGACGCCTACCGCCGGTTGCGCGCGTTAAGGTCCCACGGCCGGGTCTACCTCCGGGGTATGCTCGCCTTTCACCAGGCCCAGGGCGACCTGGTCACAGCCAGCGGTTACGCCGTGCAGCTGCTGAACGCCGACGATGAAGAGGCCCCTCTCTCCATCTCTGACCTGCGTCTACTGCGCGATTATTTCTCCGCCAGCGGCGAGCAGACGCGCGCGGCTGACGTGTCGACCCAACTGGCCCAGCGCCAGATTGAGGAGACGAACGCACTGCGGCAGTCGGACACATCGCCGGAAGCAGAGACCAAGCCACAAACGCCAGGCCCATCTGTCCCATCCGTCCCATCCGTCCCATCCCGCCCCCCGGAAGCGGCAGAACAACTACCCGCGCTCGACCAGATACCGGTCTCCGACGAGGAACGACGCGTCATCGTCGAAGCGAGCAGACGGATCTTCGGTTTCGACACGCTCTTGCCGGGCCAATTGGAGACGATGGCCTGCGTCCTGCGCGGCGAGGACGTGTTCACCATCCTGCCCACCGGCGGCGGCAAATCCCTGTGTTACCAACTCCCCGCCATCCTCGACGAGCGCGGCGTCACGCTCGTCATCTCCCCTCTCATCGCCCTGATGAAAGATCAGGTCGATTCCCTGCCCCAGTGCATCCGACAGCGCGCGACCACTATCAACAGCAGCCTCGACGGCGACGAATTGCGCCGCCGGATGGCCCACGTGGCCCAGGGCGCCTACCGGCTGGTCTACGCCGCACCAGAACGGTTGCGGCAACCGCCTTTCTTGCACGCCATCCAGTGCACGGGGCTCAATCGACTGGTCATCGACGAGGCCCATTGCGTCAGCATGTGGGGCCACGATTTCCGCCCTGATTACCTCACCATCGGCCGAGTGCGCCGGGAATTGGGCGATCCGCCTCTCCTGGCAATGACGGCTACGGCGCCGCATCCAGTGCGACGCGACGTCGTCCACCGGTTGAGCGACGTCCCTGACGAAATGCGCATCGTCGCCGGCGACGTGACCCGCCCCAATCTCCAACTGTCGGTTTTCCGCGCCCACAACACCGACGAGAAACAACGCCGTCTACTGGCCTTCTGCCGCGCCGAATCTGGCAGCGGTATCGTCTACGCCGGCACGCGCGCCCGGTGCGAGGAATTGGCCGCCCTTCTGCGCCGCTATGGCGTCAACGCGGCCCACTATCACGCCGGCATCCCCAATCGCGCGCAGGTTCAGGACGATTTTATGAGCGACCATGTCCGCGTCGTCGTGGCAACCGTCGCTTTCGGTATGGGGATCGACAAGGCCGATATTCGCTTCATCGTCCACTTCGTCCC
>DSAR01000541.1 GCA_011046405.1 Chloroflexota bacterium
CGTCAAGCGCTTCGACCAGGGCGGTGCGGGCGCGGGCGAGGCGGCGGTGGGCCAGCCGGTCGGGACGCTGCAGGTCGCCGGTGAGGGTGACGGTCGTCTCGGCCGCGCGTTCGGCCAGCAAGCGGAGGACGGCCAACTGGGTGGGATTGAACTCGTCGAAACCGTCGACCACCAGCAGTGCCAGGTCGGCCAGGAGCGCGGCGCTCTCCTCCAGGGCGATGGCCGCCAGCCAGCCCTGGCCCTCGGTATCGGCCCAACCGGCCTCGATCAGGTATGCCTGGTAGGCGGCGTAAAGTTGGGCCAACTCGATCAGGCGGGGTTCCACACCGGTGTCGTCGGCCAGCGCCGCCGCCAGCGCCTCCGGGAAAATTCGGGCCCGCTTGAGCTCCTCGAACAGATCGGCCAGCAAACGGGCAAAGCCGGGCGCAGCGTGCAAGGGAGCGTAGTAAATCACTTGGCCGGCATCGACGAGCTGGGCCACCAATCGGTAGATCAAGCGGCGGCGCACGGCCGGGGGCAGACGTACCGGCATCGGGGCGGCGGGGTTCTGGGCCAACGTCAGGATGTCGGCGTAGAGATCGTAAAAGGTCTGTACCTGAATCCCGATCCCGCCTCCCGCCTCGGCCAGGCGGCGGCGAAAGGCCTCCGCCTTGAGGTGATCCGGCACGATCACGCGCACGGGCGAGAGGGTCGGCTGCTGCCGGGCCATCGTGGATTGCACGCGGTCGATGACGTGAGCGGTCTTGCCGCTTCCCGCCGGGGCGACCAGAATTTTAATACTCACGATCAATCCTCGTCAACCGGCGGGAAAATCTTCCCCGGATTGAGAATGTTGAGCGGATCGAAGGCCTGCTTGACCCGGCGCTGGAGCCCGATTAGCGCCGGATCCATGACCAGCGGCAGGTAACGCGCGCGCTTGGCGCCGACGCCGTGCTCGCCGCTGATGGTGCCGCCCAGTTCGGCCACCGTCTCGTAGAGATCGGTCAAGATCGACGGCAGTTTCTCATCCCAATCGACCATCCCGGTCTCGGGCCGCTTGACGACGGTGGCGTGGAGGTTGCCGTCACCGGCGTGGCCGTAGCAGGGGATCAACACGTCGTATTGGCGTGAAAGCCGCTCCAGGGCCCGCACCAGATCGGGGATCCGGGCCAGGGGGACGACGACGTCCTCCAGGCTCTGTTCCGGGCAGACCGCCTTGAGCGCCTCCGCCATGCTCTGCCGGGGGCGCCATATCCGCCGCTCGGCCACCGGCGAATCCCCCACGAAGACGTCCAGCGCGCCCAGTTCCAGGCACAGATCCACGATGGTGTTGTACTCGGTCTCCACCTGTTCCGGGCTGTTCCCGTCCACCTCGATCAGCAACAACGCGCCGGTATCGGGATGGGGAATCCGCTCGTCGAGAAAATCATAGGTCAATTGGATGGAGAGGCGGTCCATGAACTCCACCGAACACGGCACCACGCGGCCCTGGGTCATGATCCGGGGCACCGCCCGGACGGCGGCCGGGACGTCGGTGAAGGGGACCAGAAGCACCACGCGGGCCACGGGCAGCGGCACCAACCGCAGCGTGACCCGGGTGAAAATCCCCAGCGTGCCCTCCGATCCGACCATCAGGTGCAAGAGGTCGTAACCGGTGACGTCCTTGACCCGCTTGCCGCCGAGGCGCACGATCTCGCCGGTGGGCAGCACCACCTCCAGCCCCAGCACGTAACGACCGGTGACGCCGTATTTGATAGCCCGCCCGCCGCCGGCGTTCTCGGCCACGTTGCCGCCGATGAAGCAGGTCTCCCGGCTCATCGGGTAGCCGGCGTAGAACAGCCCGTGCGGCTCGACCGCCGCGTTGATGTCGTTGGTCACCACGCCCGGCTCGAGCACGACGAGCATGTTCTCCGTGTCGATCTCTAAAATCCGGTTCATCCGCTCCAGCGAGAGCAGGATGCCCCCGTAAACCGGCACCGCCCCGCACGAAAGCCCCGATCCGGCCCCTCTCGGCGTGACGGGTACCCGCTCCCGGTTGGCCAAATGCATGATGGCGGCGATCTCCTCGGCCGTCCTCGGCTTGACCACCACCTCTGGCATGTGAGCATACGCCTCGCCGGCGACCTCGTCGTGGGCGTAATCCAGCATGCGCTCGGGTTGGTCGAAGATGACGCGAGCGGCGCCCTCCTGTTCGCCGACGATGGCGCGCAATTCGTCGGCGATGGCCGGGGTGACGGGGGCGTAGGGGCTTTCGGGGATTTGTTTGGTATTCATGGGTTTCAGGTTTCGGGTTGCAGATAGGGGATGGTCTGGGGGCCTTCGGGCAGGACGGCGATGGTGGCCTGGGGGTTGTCGCGGCGAATGCGATCCAGGGTCGCCTCGATGGCGCGGCAGGGGATCACCAGGGCGCGGCGCAGTTCCTCGTCGGTGAGGCCGTCGGCGTAGACGTGAACGTTGGCCCGGCGCTGGATCTGGGCCTGGACCTGCGCCTCCCACTGGTCGTGGCAGCGGAAGCCCGGCGCCGTCACCGTCTCCAGCAGTTCCCGGGGCGATTCGGCCTCCCACAACAGCCGCCGGTACTCGCCGTGATCGGGGATGCCGTCCCAGCACTCGGCGGCGATGACGATGTCGCCGCCGGGCCGCACGATCTGGGCCGCCGCCGACATGCCCTTGACCGCCTGGTACAGGTTCAGGTCCAGGGGATAACCGCTGTTCGACGTGACGACGACGTCGAACAGGTCTGGGACCGGCTGCATGGCGGTCTGGCGCACGAACGCCGCCCCCGCCCGGTGGGCCGTTTCCAGGTCGCCGGCGAAGACGCCCGTGATCGCCCGCCGCCGGTTCAGGGTCACGTTGAGCAAAAAGGTCGGCTCGGTTTTCCGGGCGATGGACAGCATCTCCTCCCACAGGGGATTGCCGTCGGTCACTCCCCAAGCGACGTTGGGATCGGACAGCATCGCGGCCCCGTGATTGTCCAGGATGGCCTCGACGTCGGCGATGCCGGGCAACACCGCCTTGGGGCCGCCGCTGACGCCGGCGAAGAAGTGGGGCTCGATGAAGCCGGTCAGGATCCGCACCGAGGCCGCCACGTAGGCCCGGTTGACGCGCACTGTCCGTCCGGCCCGGTTGACGCCCACCGGGACCAAGTTCGCCTCGTCCCAGGCGTCGTGCTGGATCACCCGGTACCGGTCGCACACCTCGGCCCCCAACATCTCCCGCAGTTCCGCCTCGCTCTGGCGGCGATGGGTGCCCAGCGCGTTGATCAGCACGATCTGTTCGTCGGGCGCGCCGGCGTGGGCCAGCGTCTCCAGGAGCGGCGGCAGCGCCCGGTCGTTGGGCATGGGACGGGTCAGGTCGCTGAAGACCACGGCGACCGTGTCCTCGGGCCGGATCAGGTCGCGCAGGGGAGGCGCGCCCATCGGCGCATCCAGCGCCGCGAGCAACGCCGCCCGCTCGTTCGGCAGTCCCTCGACGAAGCGGGGCTCGATGACGGTGATGGGGGCGTCGTCGGGGAATTCGACCGTCAGGCCGTCGCGGCCATAGGATAGTTCAAGGTGCATTATTTCACCACAACTACTCGACGATATCTCGTGGTTCTATGACCAATCGAATACCATTTAGCACCTGGCGCATTCGTCGACTTGAGAGGGTACCTATCCATTCATCAAGATCCCTCTTGTCCACAGTAAATATCTGTGAGACGTTAACCACGCTCTGCTTGGGTAAGTTCGCCTCTCCTTTTTCCAACAACACATTTCCAGGGGCTTGAGCTCGACGTAGGTTAGATGTCAGCTCACATACCACCACTGTGTTAATCCGGCTGCGATTGAACACGTTGTTCTGTACAATGACATGAGGATGGCGATATCCTGGTTGGGATCCTGATGGATTTCCCAGATCAATCCAAAACACATCTCCCTGGTTGATTACCATTGTCCCATAACCTGTTGTCTATGCTTCTGACGCCGCGCCTCACGCACGGCCTCCGCTTCTTCTGTGTCAGAAACATCTGCGTAAACTTCATTAAGCTTTTCAAGCATCCTGCGATTTTCATGCTGCTTAATGAAGGCATCAACAGCCAGTGCAAATATCTGGCTGCGGGATACCTGTAACTCCTCGGCCAGATTGTCGACTTCATCAAAGAGAGATTCTTGGATAGATATAGCTGTTTTTACCGTTGTCATTTGTTATACCTCCTATACTATCTTAAGTATAACAATAAATCATAACCAAGTCAATATCGTGCAGCGCTTCACGCCTTACAACCCTTCCTGGGCGACCAACTCGCGTCCCCGGTCGATCACCTCCTGGACGGTCTCGATCAGCCCCTGGGCCGCCTCGACGCTGGGCGGCGGCGCTTCCTCCTCATCATCATTGTCCTCGGCCGGCGGCGCGGTGAGGGCGCGGACGCGATCGACGCGGGCGGCCAAATCGGCGGCGATGCGTCCGGGGGCGACCAGTTCCGCTTCCACCAGGCGCGGCGAGGGCAGTTGCTCGCCGGGCGCTTTGTCCTTGACCAACGAGAGGTGCGCGCTCAACGCCCATCCCAGCGCCTGGCGCACCGGTCGCATGACCTCCTCCGGGAAGCCCCCCTCCAGGACGACGGCGGCCAGCTTGAGCCGCTTGTCGGCGGTGTCGAAACCCTGGTTGGCCCGGCGCAGTTTCTTCTCCAGCGCCTTGCGCGTGTCCTTCCGTTCTGGCGCCGGGACGGCGGGCGCGCGGTAGACCGTCTTCTCCTCCGGCTCCTGGGCCGCCGCCCCACCCATCAGGGCGGAGAGCGCCCGGTAGCCCTCTTGCTCCATCAGCAGCAACCCCGGCGTGGGCGTGTCGCCGTAGTGCTCCCGCAGCAGTTGCTCCACCTGGGGCCGTAACTTGGACGGTTCGCGATCCACGACGACGAGGATGTTGCCATCGGCCGGGGCCGTGGGCAGTTGCGGCGCCTCGCGGACCAGCAGGATCCGCCCCGAATAGCGTCCGACCAGCAGATCGGCGAAACCCTGGAGCGTGGGGAGCGCTACAGCCGCTTCCTCCTCCGGTTCGGCCGTCGGTTCCAGTTCCAACTCCGGCTTGACCACCTTCTCCTCCCCCAGCATCACCTGGAGTTGTTGCAGGACGCTCTTGGCGTCCTTGAACGAGAGTTCGGTGACCTCGCTCTCCATGTCGAGCGCCGCGTCGAAGACCGCCCGCTTGGCCGCCAGGGTATCCAGCATGCGCTCCTCGATGGTCCCCTTGGCCACCAGGTTGACCACGTTGACGGTGTGTGGCTGCCCGTGGCGATGGGCGCGGGCGATCCGCTGGGCCAGCACCGCCGGGTTCCAGGGCAGTTCCAGGTTGACGACCATGCTGGCGGCTTGCAGGTTCAGGCCCACGCCGCCGGCGTCGGTCGAGAGGAATATCTGGCACCGGGGATCCTCGAAGAAGCGCTCAATCAAGGCGCCGCGTTTGCTGGACGGCACGTCGCCGGTGAGCTTGACCCAGCCCAGGCCCAGCTTCTCCAGCACCGGCTCGGTCAGGTTGAGCATGTTCGTCCATTCGCTGAAGATGATGGCCTTGCGGCCGTTGCCGGCGACCTCGTCCTCCAGGATCTCCCGCAGCTCGCGCAACTTGGGCGCGGTCTTCTCCCGGTCCTGCGGCTTGATCTCGGGGTCGTGGAGCGCCAGGGCGTTGCAGAGCAGGCGCATCTTGACCAGCGAGCCCAGGAGGATCTTGTGCTCGTCGGGCGTCAGCGGGCGACGCTGGGCCTGCGAGATCAGTTTCGCCACCCGGTGCTGGTACTCGTAATAAGGCTTCCATTGGGGCTCGGTCATCTCGACGAAGAAGTTGCTGTCGATCCGCTCCGGCAGATCGAGCAGCACCTCGTCGCGGACGCGGCGCAGCACGTAGGGGGAAATGCGCCGGCGTAACTCGTCCAGGTTCTTGTGTCCCAGCACCTTGTAGGAGCCGGAGGGACGCTGTTCAACCTCATAGTAGCGCTGGTTGAAGCGCCACAGCGGGCCGAGGATGGTGGGGTCGATGAATTGGAAGATGGAGTACAGCTCGTCCAGCCGGTTCTCCAGCGGCGTGCCAGTCAGCACGAAGGCGTAGGGACTGCGCAAGCGCTTGATCCGGTCGGCGGTCTTGGTGCGCCAGTTCTTGATTCGCTGGGCCTCGTCCAGGATGACGAGGTCGAATTTGCGCCGGATCAATTCTTCCTCGTCGTAATGGACCAATTCGTAGTTCATCACGTTGAAGAATGCCAGGTTGCGGTACAGGTCGCGGCGATGGATCGGGTTCCCCTCGATCACCTGGACGGAGAGAGACGTGAAGCGCTGGATCTCCCGCGCCCACTGGTGCTTGAGCGAGGCCGGGCAGACGATCAGCACCCGCTCGATGTCGCGCAATTGCTTGAGCAGGGCCGCAGCGGCGATGGCCTGCACCGTCTTGCCCAGGCCCATGTCGTCGGCTAACATCGCCCGCCGCCCGAAGGCCAGGTGCAACACTCCTTCCTTCTGGTAACCGTAGAGTTGGGCCGAGATGACGTCCAGGGAGCGGTTGCCCTGGTCCACCTGTTCGAGGAACCATTCCTTTTGCTGGGCGATGGATTCGATGTCCTGCTGTTTCTTGAGGTAATCGTGCACCGCCTGCACCACGTGGACCTGATCCTGTAGGTCGTCGGGCAACTGTTTCAACTCGCCGAACAGGGCCGGCAGGCTCCGGGTGACCTTGCCCGACAACACCCCCTCGGCGTCGAAGTAGCGGGAGAGCAGGTCGCGCAGCGGCGCCTCCTCCGGTAGCGGCAGTGTGACGCGGACGGTGCTCTGCTCGGCGTGACGCAGGTAGATCTGGGTCACCGGCGGCGCCTGCTCGACGAAGGTCTCCCACTGTTCGGTGAATTCATTTTTCAGGTTGAGCAGCACCCCCTCGATGTGCTTGCAGGTGCCGATGGTGTTGGTGAGATAATCGGGGCACGTGCAGGTGTTCAGTTGCTCGGTCAGTGAGCGAATGTGGACCGTGTATGCCCGCCCCGACGCCGACGTCACCTCGAAGACACTGTAGACCGGGTGTCGTCCCCGGTTGGCGATCTTGGCCAGATCCTCCTTGCCGCGCTTGCGGCGGCGCTTGATCTGTTCCTGAAGCATATCCTTTTCGTGTTCGTTCTCCACCATCTTCCGCCCCTTTCAATAGACTCGTTATCATCTCATACGGGTGTGTTTCAAACGATTTAAGCCTTGTTCGTAGTACGCGCGCTAGGTAGCGGCTTCAGCGCGCTTTTACGGCGATAAATCGCCTACTACGAGCTTGGCCTCAAATGAAATGAAACACACCCATCTCATACTCGAAGATGCTTTAAAGATGCTTCCCTTATCACGAATGACACGAATTGACGAATTTCACGAACGTCTCTCCAAGTTCTAACATCCAGGTATCTGCTCACCTTGTGCCCACCGGATCACAATCCGGGCTTGTCCGTGTCGGCTTCCGTCCCCACCCAGTCAATGGCCTATGCGCCATCGGCGCACGCCATCGGCGCACGCCATCGGCGCGGATTGTGATCCGCTCTGCACACGTATGCTGAGCAGTTACACATCCAGAAG
>DSAR01000127.1 GCA_011046405.1 Chloroflexota bacterium
AGCAACACCATCGTCGTCAGCAATAGCGGGAATGGTATCCGCTGGACCAGCGTGGCTGGTT
Source organism: Chloroflexota bacterium (assembly GCA_011046405.1). Classification (GTDB taxonomy): domain Bacteria; phylum Chloroflexota; class Anaerolineae; order B4-G1; family B4-G1; genus DSAR01. The sequence continues at coordinate 62 of DSAR01000127.1, forward strand.
ACAATCCGGCTTACAATAACGTGTGGCGTAATGCGCCGGGCAATTACTATCGCGACGGGCAGAGTGTGGACGAGGTCGATGCGCCCGATGTCTCGGTCGATCCACGTTTCGCTGATCCATTGAGCGGCGACCTGCGCTTGACGTTCAACTCGCCTTGTATCGACGCCGGCGATCCCGATTCCTCGCTGCCCACCGGACATGCGTGGGATTACGAGGGGAACAGCCGGCCGTTGCTCGAAGGGTATGACATCGGCGCCTACGAGTATGGTTTCGTGGGCGAAAAGATGAACGTCGACTCTGCACAGCCGGCTGAAGTCATCACCTACACGATCCGGGTGACCAACACCGGCAGTGTCGCGCACACTATCCGGGTGACCGATACGCTACACCAGTACGTGGATTACACCCACACGCTGATCTACAGCCACGGCGCAGCCGAGTATCTCACATCAACGCGTATGGTCTCTTGGACGGTGCACGTGGCCGGCGAGACGAGTGAGGAACTGACCTTTATGGCTCGCATCAAAGATGGTGTGGCCTATGGGACGCCGATCACCAACGTGGCCTGGATCGATCAGGGGCACTTGCCGGTGGTGACCACCACGGTCGCGGCGGTTCAGGGCACTCGTTACGTAACGACAGATGGCGACGACACAGATAACGACTGCACGCTGGAACATAAGCCTTGCCAAACGGTGCAGCACGCCGTGGATCAGGCGCAGCCTGGCGACGCGGTGAAGATCGCCCAGGGGACGTACGCGGAGTCGTTGAACGTGCACGAAGCGCTGACGCTCATCGGCGGCTATCCGCCTGATGCGCGCACGCTCGGCGCATGGGACGATTTCGATAACATCGGGTACACGACGACGTTGCAGGCTGCAAGTCCGGGTGATGGTGTGATCTCCATCATCTCCGAGACGGTGCGCTTGGTCGGGTTGCACGTCACCGGCGGCACTAACGGCGTCCACGCGACGAACGAGGGTGGCGTCGATCTGTATCGCTCGTGGGTGCACGGGAACAGCGGCGACGGGTTGCTTGTGAGCGACGGCGTCTACATGGTGGCCAACAGCATCGTGGCCCAGAATAACGGTGTGGGCCTGCAGACATCTAACAGCGCGGGGATCGTGGCCCACGCCACTTTCGCCGATAACGCCAATGGTATGGTCGTCGACGGCGCTGCGCTGATCACCAACACCATCTTCTCTACCCACACGACCGGGGTGGCGGTGACCGCCGGCAGCGCTGAACTGTGGAACACGCTGTGGTGGGGCGGTGGTACCTATACTAACACGACAGGTGGGGGCAGCATCGTCGAGCGCTCGTCGGTGATTACCAGCCCGTTGTTCGTCAATCCCGCTGGTATGGATTATCACATCCAGCAAGAATCGGGCGCGATCGATCAGGGCATCCCAACTTACCTGACCGAGGACATCGACGGAGAGGCCCGTTGGGTGATGGAGTGGCCCGACATCGGCGCCCACGAGTTCCCGGTCGGGCTGGATAAGTATGGCCCGCCGTTCGCCGTTGCCGGTGAGACGATCACCTATCGCATCGAACTCAAGACGGTCGACGTGGGTTTGATGATTACCGACGTCCTGCCCAATCACCTGACTTACGCCGGGGTGGTGACGTGCACCGAGGGAACCTGCGCCTACGATGTAGATCGGGATGCGATCACCTGGGCCGGCGACAGTGACGGGGACGTGACGATCACCTACACCGCGAGCATCACCAACTGGCTGGGCCGGGGGTACGTGATCACCAACTCCGCCTGGCTGATGCGGCAAGGCTATCTCAACGAGTCGTCGGCGTGGGAGACGGTGATCACGCCGGTGTTGGCGACGCGGTACGTGATGACAGACGGCGTGGACGTCGAGATAGATGGCACGCCCAACAGTTGCCAGCAGCCGTTGAAACCGTGCGAGACGATGCAGTGGGCCGTTGGACAGGCCCTGGACGGGGATACGATCAGGGTCGCCGCTGGACGATATACCAGTACCAACAACCCGCTCCTGCACGTGAATAAGGCGGTTACGTTGATGGGTGGTTGTCAACCGAGCGATTGGGCCTGTGACCCGTTCAATCTGACCTACTTGGATGGGGAGAACGCGCGCCGCGTGATGTTGATCGATGGCACGGTTGGCCCGGTGACCGTGGATGGGTTCCACATCCTGAATGGACGGGCGACAAACAGCGGCGGGATTCGGGTCAATAATGCACACGTCGTTTTCTCGCGGAATTGGATCTACGACAACGCGGCGACCGGCGGGCCTGGCGGCGCTTTGTACGGCAGTGGGGGGAACGTGACTTTGTCGCGTAACCGACTGTACAACAACTCTGCCACCACGAACGGCGGCGGCGTGTTTGCATTCGACACCGATTTCTTGATCGTCAATAACTTCATCGCGCAAAATAGCGCGACCAATGGTGACGGTTTGTACCTGGATGGTTCTGGCGCTCGACGCGCCTCGGTGCTGCACAACACCATCGCCGATAACGCCGGCACCGGGATGCACGTCGGAAATTACAGTGTGGCGATGACCAATACGATCGTAGCGGGTCACACGGTGGGTGTTTTTGCCTCGACCAATGCTGACGTCGACGCTCGCTCTACGCTGTGGTGGGCTAATACCCAGGATACCGGTGGCGCGTCTATCACGGATAATACGCCAGTGTCAGGCGATCCGCTGTTTGTGAATCCAGTCGAGATGGATTATCACATCAGCCTTGGCAGTGCTGCACATGACAGCGGTTGGCCGGTCGATTTGGCCGTGGATATCGATGGGGATCGCCGGCCTGCAGGCGCCGGTTACGACATCGGGGCGGATGAGTTGTCGGCCGAGATGGACGTGTTCAAGCGCGCCGACCCGGCCGAGGTGCGCGCCGGCGGGCGTTTGACCTACTCGATCTGGGTGACGAACACCGGCGATCTGGCGCTGATCGTGGATATCGAGGATACGTTGCCGGGAGAGGTGAGCACGTCGGACCCCTTCAGTTGGTCTGGTGTGTCTATCGGTCTGGGAGAGACTTGGCAGGGCGCCATCGGCGTGATGGTCACGACCGAGATCAGTGTGCAGGTCGTGCTGACCAACGTGGTGCGGGCGACCGAGGTCGATGCGCTCGAAAAAGCGACGGGCGCCTACACCGAGACGTCGATGGCCCTACCGGTCAATCGAGCGCCCTACGAGCCGGTGAACCCTGATCCGGCAGATGGCGCGATAGACGTTTCCCTGAATCCGGTGCTCAGTTGGACCGGCGGCGATCCGGATAGTTGGGATACGGTGATTTACACAGTGGCCTTCGGGACTGAGGATCCGCCGCCGGTCGTAGGCTCTACACAGGTTGCGAACTACGCCGTTGGCCCGTTGGATGAGGATACGACCTACTATTGGTCGATCACGGCGTCGGATGGGGTTAGCACGACTTCAGGCGCGGTCTGGCAGTTCACGACTCTGTTGAGTAACCAGGCGCCGTACGTGCATACGCCCGATCCAAGCGATGGCGCGACCGGTGTGCCGCTCGACAAGACGTTGGGTTGGGTGGGCGGTGACGATGATGGCGATCCGGTGACTTACACGCTCGCCCTGGGAACCAGTAGCCCGCCGCCGGTTGTAGCCTTCGATTTGACCAACACCAGCTACACGCCGCCTGCCGGCCTCGAGGCCGAGATGACCTATACCTGGGTCGTCACGGCCACCGATGGCATCAGCGAGACGGTGGGTGGGCCGTGGGCCTTCACGACGGGGACTGGGACGAATTACATCTACCTGCCGTTGGTCCTGCGGAATAACTAGCGTCAAATCAAGTTGATGATGTAGCAGCAGGATATCGCCCTCCCGCAGACGTGAATGTCGTTTGCGGGAGGGGGTTTGTTTAGGGCTCAAGTGATGTAGGTGCCATGAGTTATAGTTGGCGAACGCGGGTTTTTCTTATCGTGCTTCTTTTCATCGCGCTGCGGTTCATGCTGATGGCGACCTTGCCCGCTGAGAACTTGACCCTTTACGGTGATTACCTTTATTATTACAGGTTGGCTGCATATTCCGATCAAGGCTATCTACCCTTCATTCACTATTGGTCGGAGTATCCTCCTATCTTTCCCTTTCTGTCGGTGCTCGTCTATCAGTTAGGTCATCTCTTCGGCGGCGGTTATCACGTTTACGTTTACCTGATGGGATTTGTGATGCTGGTGTTCAACACTGGCAACCTGATTTTGTTCCTGCGCCTGGCGCGGCGGTTGCGAGGCGACACGAAGGCCGAACAGTTGGGTTGGGTTTATAGCGTTTTGTTTGTACCGCTGATCTATACCTGGTGGAATTTCGACGCGATCACGGTATTTACTTTCTTACTCACGCTAGATCTTTTAATGCTCGGGTGTGAACGCTGCTCGGCTGTCGTGATGGGTGTGGGAGGAATGGTCAAACTTTTACCCTTCCTCATTTTCCCTGTGGTCATGCGGACACGTCCGTGGCGTCGTTGGTTGATTTATGGGATCGTGGTCGCCTTAGTGCTTGGATTGATCGTTATTCCTCTGTTGTTGCTTGGCGGGCCAGTGGCTATCGCTTCGTTTCGCTCGCCCGGTAGCTGGTCGTCGTGGCAGACTGTTTGGGCGCTTTTGGACGGCAATATGCGCACTGGTCTATTGGGGCCTCCCTCCGATCATTTTGATTTGGCGAAGGCGACGACGCCGGTTGGTAATCCGCCAGTGGCGCCTGAATGGATAAAACTTCTCTTTTTCGGCGCGATCTACGCGGTGATACTTTTGCGGGCACGGTTGCGTGAAAATCCTCGGCGGATGATTTCTTTTGTTGGTTTGACCTTTGTCCTATTTCTATTATGGTCCAAGGGATGGAGCCCTCAGTGGCAGACGTTTCTGTTTCCTCTTCTATTGCTCATACTACCTTTGCGTCGGAGCTTGCTCATTATTCTCGTCTTGAGTTTTATCAGTCTTGCTGAATGGCCGGTTATGCTTTCGCGGGGATTGAATCAATGGCTTTATTTGACTGTCCCGCTGCGAACGGGCGTCTTTGTGTTGTTGGCTGTGGATTTGTGGCAGAGAGTAAAGTGAGCAATTTTCGATATTTCGTTCGTGATATTTCGTTCGCGAAGAGGGCTCTCCTGCAAATCTCTGGCGCTACTTTTTTTGGCAGGTCGTCAACCGTCGCACTCAGGCGATTTGTCTTTCCTCCTTGTAGTGTGGTATACTTGCTATAGAGAGGGGATGCCAATAGATCGGGGGGTAAAGCATGACGAATAAAATTAACGTGCTAATCGTCGACGATCATCCTGTTTTTCGTCAAGGGTTACGGAATATCCTGGATGTGCACGAGGATTTGGCGATCATAGGGTCAGCGACCGACGGCCCGGAGGCGATCGAACTGGTTCAAGACTTGGAACCGGATGTCGTGCTGATGGATATCAATTTGCCGACCCTTAACGGCCTGCAGGCGACGCGCCAGTTGAAGTCGATCTGTGCTGACGTGAAAGTGATTATGCTCACAGCTTATGACGACGAAGAGCAGGTGTACCATTCGATCCGGGCGGGAGCATCTGCCTATTATTCTAAAGACGTTAGTCCAGAGCGCTTGGTGGACGTCATTAGGCACGTTAGTCAAGGGCGCTACGTGATTGGCGAGAGGGTTTTAGACGAGGATGACATAGGCGATTGGCTCTTGGAGGAGTTTCGTCGTTTTGGAGGGGAGATTTTCGATGCGGACGATCGCTTTCTCGATCCCCTTTCACCCAGAGAGATGCAGATATTAGAACGGGTCATTCAGGGCATGAGTAATCGAGAGATTGCCTACAACCTTGGAATTAGCCACCAGACGGTCAAAAATCACATGACGTCTATCCTGAGCAAACTGGGCGTGTCGGATCGAACACAGGCTGCCGTCTATGCATTGCGGCATGGCTGGGTGCCTTTGCGTGGGGACAAAGAGCCGTGACAGTCTTTGAACGTCTTTATTTATCTTGAAGCAGTGAATAGGAGCGGAATATGCATGTATCCAGTGAAAGCCCTAAAGAGCCCTTTGAAACGTTTTTTGACGATTGCAGGCAGGATCAGGAACAGACACAGCGGGAATTGAAAGAAATCGACCTTTTGATTCAACAGACGACGGCCGAGGTTGAACGCCTAGCTCAACGCAATACCCAGGTGACGAATCGGCTGAGGCAAATAGAATTGAACTTGGATACCGCGCCGCGACAGGACATCAAGGACGCTTATGCAGCCGTTCTGGATACGCAACAACGTCTTTTTACGATGCGGGGGCAGTTGGAAAAATTGCAGAGCAATCAGCGTAATCTGGAACGCTATCTCGATCTGCTTCGTACGATCGTTGATATGGCTGCCGAAACTGATCGGAGTCAGCGAGCGGCGGAGGAAGCGGAAGGAAGCACCCAACCATTGGTCGTCCGAATTATCGAGGCCCAGGAGAGAGAGCGACTGCGCCTAAGTCGTCAGATGCACGATGGGCCGGCCCAATCCTTGACTAATCTTATTCTCCAAGCCGAGATTTGCGAAAGGCTCTTTGAGACCGATACGGATCGAGCGCGAGCGGAACTGGCGAATCTGAGAAACGCGGTTGCAGGGACGTTTCAGACGGTCAAGGGTTTTATCTTGAATCTACGTCCGATGATGCTGGATGATTTGGGTGTCATTCCGACCCTTAAACGCTACGTCGATAGCTTTTCTGATAACAATGGGGTGGCCACCCATCTCATGGTGACAGGCAAAGAGCGTCGATTGGAATCTCACAAAGAGGTGACGATCTTCCGGCTCATCCAGCAGTTGTTGAATAACGCCGTCGAATATAGTCAGGCGACCCATATTCAAATCAACCTCGATATGGGAGATGACGCGCTTCGCGTTTCGGTTGAGGACAACGGTAGTGGATTTGATCTCTCGGAATTGTCCGAGTCGACAGAGGCGGATCAAATGGGATTGATGACCATGCGGGAGAGAGTGGATATGTTGGGGGGAGAGATTCATTTCGATAGCGGGCCGGGAAGGGGCACGAAGGTCAGTTTCGAGCTTTCGGCTTCTTGAATCCATTTTAGGCGGATAGTACTAACTTCCTATTGATAAATTACTAAAAATCTATTATAATGTAGTCAAATTCAATCAGAAGGGAGGTGAAAAAAATGCTGTTTTTACCGCGTGAAGAGGGACAGGGGTTGGTTGAGTATGCGTTGATTCTTGTTCTGGTAGCCATTGTCGTGATTGTTATTTTGGCCCTGCTAGGCCCCGCCATCGCTGATATTTTCCAAAACATCGTAGATAATATATAGTGTGTGTTCATTACTGTTAATCTAAGTGGCAAACATCGTCCCACAGAGCCTCGCCTGGCGAGGCTCTGTTCTTGTTTGTGCGCCTCGCTTTGGAATTGGTGAGTGCTCGCCAAAAAACAGGAAAAATAGTACCATGGTACACTTGCATATAGGACGTGGTTTGAGGTATAATGTACGTATGGGGTGGGGGGATGGGTTAGG
>DSAR01000142.1 GCA_011046405.1 Chloroflexota bacterium
CAACTGCAAAGTCGGCCTACGCCGACTATAAACTAACCTGCGAAGGCAGGTTTTGCAGTGCGTGATTTTTACGCGCTGTAGCCACGCGGTTTTAACCGCTGTGCGCTGTAATGTGCCATTGTCGAATCACCAACAAGGAAACAGACAACTTTGCAACAAATTAATGGAGGAAATGATGGATTTTCAACTAACCGAAGAACACAAGATGATCGAGAAGATGGTGTACGACTTCACCCGCAAAGAGATTCTACCTGTCATCAAGGAATTCGATCGCAGTCACACCTATCCAATGGAGATTACCCGTCGATTGGGAGAGCTGGGATTCATGGGGATCTGTCTGCCGGCGCGTTATGGCGGAGCTGGTATGGACTATATCTCGATGGGCATTATCTCCGAAGGGCTCGAGTACGGCGATTCCTCCGTCAGAGAGACGGTGGCTGTGCACCTGGCCCTTCACATTTTGCCGATCTTCCAGTGGGGGACAGAAGAACAGAAGCAGACGTTCCTACCCCCCCTGGCCACGGGAGAGAAGCTGGCCTGCTTCGGGTTGACCGAGCCCAACGTCGGCTCAGACGTGGCCGGGATGCAGAGCACCGCGCGCAAGGAGGGCGGCGACTATATCCTCAATGGGGAGAAGATGTGGATCACGCTAGCCGATGTCGCTGATCGTTTCTTGGTATTTGCCAAGACCGATCCCGGTCAAGGATCGCGAGGGATCACCGCGTTTATTTTGGAGCGCGGCTGGGACGGGGTGACCACGGGCTCGATCGAGGGAAAGATGGGTGTTCACGCCAGCAACACGGGATGGATCAACATGTCGGACGTCCGCGTGCCGGTGAGCCACCGCCTGGGTGAGGAAGGTGAAGGCTTCAAGATCGCCATGGGCGCGTTGGACAACGCCCGTTACGCGGTGGCCTCTGGGAGCGTGGGGATCATCAAGGCCTGTCTCGATGCATCGGTTCGCTACGCCAAAGAGCGACCGGCCTTCGGCAAGCCCATTGCCGCCTACCAGCTGGTGCAGCAGATGATCGCCAATATGCAACAGCGCCTCGACATTGCCCAACTCCTGGCCTGGAAGGCCGGATGGCTCAAAAACCAGGGGGTCCGTAACACGCGAGAAACCAGCATGGCGAAGTGGTATAATACCGAAGCGGCGCGCCAGTCTGCGGACGAGGCTGTCCAGATCCACGGCGCCTACGGCTATTCCGATGAGTATGACGTCGAACGCCACTTGCGCAACTCAAAAGGGGCTGTCATCTACGAAGGAACGTCCCAAATCCATACCCTGGTCCAGGCCGCCTACGCCATGGGGGATCGCGTGGACAAACCGCTTCGGTGTGAGCTTCCGGCTTACGACCCTGAGTACTGGACGGAAGAGAGGTAAACTAGGGGGTTAGTGGACGTCATGCGCTTCACCCGCCCGTTTTTTCTGTCTCATACTCGACCGCATGGTCCCCGGAATTGGGGTGGGGCTGGCCCTGGCGTTGAGCGGCGAAGCGCGCCACCTGTTCGACCTGGGCAGGCTTGGGACGGATGAAGGGCCGCACCTGTTGAATGCGCGTCCAGGCCTCCCGGACCGTCAGGCCGGTGCTGACCAGGTAGGCCGCCGCCGTCGTCGCAGCCCGCCCGACGCCGGCCCCACAGTGCACGTAGACGGCGCCGCCCCGTTGGACTTCTTCAGCGATGAACGCGCTGGCCTGGCTGAGCTGATCCAGCGTCGGCGGCGTGTCGTCGACCGTGGGCAGGTAGAGGTAGCGAACCGGCGCGATGCCGGCGGCGTTGTCGTCGAACTCGATGCGCAGGTTGACCACGGCGGTGATCCCTCGCCGGGCGAGCCGATGCCAGCCCCGCCGCCGGTACTGGCCCCCGACGTGGAGTTGGGGCGTGATCTGGCTCACGCGCCGGATGGGCGCGCCGGTGAGGATGCGCACAAAATGATCGGCCGCCCACCACGTCGTCACCTTGACCCCTTGATCGGTGAGCCGCCCGTACAGAATGCCGATGCGTTGAATTAGGTTCATATATCGTTTGCTTTTTTCTTTTTTCATTCGTCATTCGTTATTCTTCATCATTATACCGCAGCCAGTGCGAGCTGAGAAGTTGCGTCTTTATCTCGACGATGCTAAAATCAAGGTTGTGGCTGGACGCTTTTCTCGTATCATCTCAATAAACCGGGGCAAACTCGCTCGGGCCGGTCTCCTGACCGTGCCCGCTGTGGCTCGGTCGGGAGACCGGCCACAGCTCCCCAACTTATTGAGAAGATACCTTTTCTCTCTCTTGCTCCCGCCGGATCACAATCCGGCGGTTTGGGGCAGGAAAGCGCTTTTCTCACGCTGCTGAGCGGTGGATTGTGATCGACCACGAGCAGGCTTAAGAAAAAATCTATCTCTAAAAAAGGAGGCGACCGTATGACTGATCTATTGATCGTTTTGAACAAGGATGAAGACACGGCCACATTTATCGACGAAGCGAGCCACACGATCCTGCGCACGGTTCCGGTGGAACGCAGCCCGCACGAGGTGGCGTCGACGCCCGAAGGACGCAAGGCATATATCTCGTGTGCTGGCGCCGACGCGGTGCTGGTTTTTGACTTGAACACGCTGGAAATGGTCGAAACGATTCGCCACCCCGAATTTAGCTTCCCGCACGAGGCCAAGGTGATGCCGCAGACGGGCAAACTCTATTTGGCCAGCACGTACGCCAACAAGGTGTTTGTCATCGACACCGCCACGGATCAGGTGGTCAACGTCATTCCGGCGCGGCGTATGTCGCACATGGTCGCGTTAGCGCCCGGCCGCCATCGCGTTTACGTCAGCAACATCGGCGATAACAGCGTCTCGGTCTTAGACGCGGACGCCGACGAATGGTTGATCCACATCCCCGTCGGCCGTAAACCGGAGGGATTGGACGTGTCGCCCGACGGCCAATGGATCTACGTCGCCAACCAGGACGACGACACGGTGTATGTGCTGGACGCTGAGCGTCATAGCCTGGTGTCCCGCATCCCCCTCGACCGGACGCCGATTCGCGTCGCTTTTAGCCCGGATGGCCGTTATGCCCTCGTGCCCAACCGCGAGGGCGGCACACTCTCCATCATCGCGGTCGAAACCCACCGGGAGATCAAACGCTTGCGCGTGGGATTGTGGCCGGGCGGCGTGGTGTTCAACGCCGCCGGCGATCGCGCTTACGTCGCCAACAACAAGAGCAATGACGTGTCGGTGATCGACGTGGCGACGCTCAAGGTGCTGGACGCGATCGACGTGGGCATTCACCCGGACGGGATGGGTTTTGCTCGGGTAGGTGCTGAGGGATGATGAGATTACACGGAAAGATAGCGCTCGCTGCTTTGATTGTTCTGGGCGTTGCCATTGGGTTGCTCGTGGGCTCGGTGTGCTTTATTCCCAACACCGTCGTGGCATGGCCAGATGTCGCGACCGGTTTCCTCTTGGCGGCGACGTTGCTTGGGTTGCTGTTGGCTCTGCCACGCTTTGCACCCAAAACCGCGTTGCTCGCGTTCGTCGGGGCGAGTGTGTGGGTGTGGCTGATTACGTTATCTCGCTTGGACGACATTCCCCTGACATTAGCGGCCTTAGTGGGCATCGCGATCATAGCTGTTGTCTGGCGTAAAGGCTGTCAGGTTTCTTTCCCGTTATTTAAACCGTAAGGAGGGATGATGAGTGAAGTGACGTATCAGCGGGGACTTTATTTCGAGGAAATTGAGGAGGCGTTCGAGTTGGAGACGCCAGCCCGGACCATCACCGAGACCGACGTGGTGCAGTTCGCCGGGCTTTCTGGGGACTACAATCAGTTGCACACCGATGCCGAGTTCGCCCAGGGGACGCTGTTTGGCGCCCGTATCGCCCACGGGTTGTTGGGCCTCTCGATCGCCAGTGGGTTGACGACGCGTTCCGGTTTCATCGAGGGTACCGCGCAGGCGTTCACCGGCCTGGAGTGGAAATTTCGCGGGCCGATCATGATCGGCGATACGATTCGTGTGCGCGTCCGGGTCAAGAAAAAGCGGGCGATGAGGCGCCTGGGCGGCGGATTCGTCTACTTCGACGTGGCGATCCTCAACCAGCGAGACGAGGTCGTCCAGAAAGGTGTCTGGCAGGTGCTCATCAAGGGCCAGGACGAGGAGGGATCTGCAGACGAATAGTATTTGTGAACAGGCCTGCTGTTCTCCTGTCAGTCCATTCCCACTTTATGGCGCCAGTAGGTCCAGCGCGGCGTCTATTTGCGGGTCGTCCTCGACGGTGAATTCATCCCATTCGATGGGTATCTCGACGTCGGGGACGATACCGGTCTCTTCCCAATCAGCACCGCTGGTGGTACGGAAGGTCTCCTGGGCGATCCATGCCCGCGATCCGTCCTCGAAATCGTAGCCGTAGGTAATCTCGACGTTGCCAGCAGTGGTGTTCCCCACGATCTGCGCCCGTTCTGTCTCTTGCAATATGCCGCTGAATATCTCGGCGAAACTGGCTGTCTCTTCGCTCACCAGGACGACGAGGGGCACACGCTGCGAACCGCCCACGTCTTCTCCTTCGATTTCCAGGGGAATCGATCCCCACCGGTTCACGTAGCGGCCCAACGTGTCGCCAGCGCCGTGGGTGAAGAAAGCGAGCACCTCCTCCATCACGATGTCGCTGCCGCCGCTGTTGATTCGCAGATCTAGGAGCAGGCCGTCGAGTTCTTGCTGCTCGGTCAAATCCTGCAACGCTTGTCTCACGCGCCGGACGATGGTCTTATCCCAGAAGGTGGGGATCGAGATGTATCCCACGTTTCTCTCCAGTTGGCGCGTTTCGACGGGGAGCGTCCCCTGGATACGCCGGCGGGTCAGCGTCACCGTGCGCGCTCGATGGCCGGGCGTCTGCACGATGAGTTCGACCGGCGTGCCTACCGGCCCGTAAAGCCTGTACAGGTAGTCACTGCCGTCGTCTCGACAACAGGCGGGGTGATGGTCCACCTTCAGGATGCGGTCGTGGGCGCGCAAGCCTACCTGCTCGGCGGGACTATCGGGGAACACGGCCAAAATCACCGAGTAGGATTTGGGCAGCCGGGGGGCGGCGTAGACGCCGATGCCCACGTACGTCATATCGCCGGAGAACGTTTCGTCCTCTTGTGTGACGGCGTAAGGGGGGAGGAAGGTGGAGTGATCGTCGTCCAGCATGGTGACCATCTCATACATCGTCATCCAGAAGTCCTCGTCGCTGAGGCCCTGGGAGACGTGGCTGTAATAGTGGTTCCCGACCGCCTCCCAATCGACGCCGTTGTAATCAGGATAGAGATACCCTTCGTAGACGATGTGCCACAGTTCGGTCAGGATGCGGATGTGGCGCTCGCTCGTTTCGGGGTCTGGGGTGGGGGGTGGCGTTGACGTCGGTACTAAGACGAGGGTGGCCGCCGGTGGCGCTGGGCGTTCTGAAGTGGAATCTGATGGGACCCGGGCGACCCAGGTGAATCCGCCGGCGAGGCACAGGCAGCAAAGCAGCGTGGCGATCGTGGCGACGACGAGGACGATGGTGAAGACGAGGGATTTTCGGCGCACGGGTCTAGGTGGTGGGGGAATCGGGGTGGCCGTGTTCGCGCCAGTGCTCGACCAGGTGCTTGATGCGAATACGTTGGGCGCGCAACCAGCGGCGTGGACCGAGAATGCGCCCTCCCATCTCTGGCGGGGCGTCTGGCAGGCGGGTGAGGGTGCCCTGTTCTACCAGCCGGTCGAAGAAGGCCAGGAACCGTCCCTCCATCTCGTCGATGTCGAACGATTCGTCCCTCTCGTAAGCCTCTCGCGCCAGTTGCTCGATGAAGCGTGACGTATGCTCGATGAGCGCTTCTACCGGTTCCAACACGAGCGACCAGGCGTAGATGGGATCCAGGGGCATGGAGCCGAATTCCATCGGGGAGGGGGTGCGTTCTGCGTTGGTTGACCGATCGCCGTCGCTCGTCATATGGGTTCTCCTTTCCCTCACTCCCACCCGCTGGCGGCGAAAGTCACGGTGAGCAGTGCCTCACGTTCCTCTGGCGTCATCGGGCGGGGGCGGGCGTAATCTTCCAACATCGCCGTCAGGAGTTCGGTGCTGACGTGTCTGCCATCGTAGAAGACGTGACGGTCGATAAATTCCTGGCGCGTTCCCAGCGATTGCATCTGGTCGAAGAACAGATTGCCCAGGCCGTAGTGGATGAAGGCGCCGTCCACGAAGTCGAAAGCCTGCGGCTGGTGGGCCTGGCTGCCACTGACGATGACGGCGCCGAGTTCGGACAGGGCGCGGAACTCGGCCCGTTGTGAAGCGGTCGGTTCGTAACTGTAGGTCTCCAGGTATTGGAGCGTGACGATGGGGATGACGCCATCTTGGCGCAGTTGGTGAATGGTGGGGCCAAGCTGGTCGGCCAGTTGGCCAAAATTGCAGGGGGCCGATCCGGGCAGACCCTCGGTAGCCCAGGCGGAGCGCGGGCCCGCCGGGTTGCAGCCCAGGAAACCGAAGGTATGTACGCCGTGGGTGAGGGTCAGCGGTTGCAACGCCTGTTTCACGTTCCACCCGCCGCCGTAGTAAGAGATCCCATGGGTGTCGTACATCATGAGCGAGAGTTTCATCGCCTCCAGGCCCCAATCGAGCAGGTGGTTGCCCGTCAACTCGACCACGTCCACGTCGATGTATTCCAGCAACTCGAAGTAACTGGGATCGGCGCAGAAGACCATCGTGTAATAGTCGCCCGGCGGTGGGCAATCCTTGGCGAACGAGACCTCGTTGCTGATGTGGGTGATGTTGCCCTCAACGAGCCATGGCTGGATGTCCTCGGCCGGATAGGTCACACCGTGTCTTTGCATACGCATGGCCGTCGCCCGCGTCAGGGCGGTCACACCGGTCAACACGACGACCGACATCCTGGCGGGATCTCGGTTGGTGAGGTGTCTCTCCAATTGTTCCCTGAACTTCGCCGCGCCGCGCGGCAGCCCGGTCGCGCCCACGCGGATGGTTAGCGGGTAGGGCCGGATGTCGAAACGTTGGTCCAATACCGACACGCCGTCGATGTACAGCACTTTCCACCGGGGTTCCAGTTGGTCGAAGGGAACGATGGCCCACGTCGGGCGATTGTCCCACGCCCGTTGGAGGATCTCTCCGGCAGGGGCCGTTTCGACGGCGCCAGCAGCGGGAGAGCCAAGCAGTGCGCCCAAGACCGTGGCCGTATCCTCGGTCATCAGCAAGGGTTGCCCGGCAAAGGGGCCGGCTGGCTGCCCTCGCCAATGGCTGATGACGTGGGTCCACGTCACGCCGTCGGTGATGGTGGGGAAGGGGGCGACCAGGGTGTAGGTCCACTCGGCCAGCATCGTCGCGTCGGCGTCGTCGGGATTGATGCTCAATTGTACGTCGGCCTGCACGCTGGCTTGCACATCACCCGCTTGTCGCACGAACAGGTCGGTGCGTTCGTCCAAGATGGTGGTGAAGGTCTCGGCTACAGGGCCGGGCAAATCCTCCGCTACTGAAACGGTCACTGGCCAGGCGGGGG
>DSAR01000040.1 GCA_011046405.1 Chloroflexota bacterium
GGGGCTGGGGGCAAAACGAACGCGAACACTCATGATTGCAATTACTCCTCCCTACTTCTTCTTTTGCTGCTTTTGCTTTTTGAGAATCTTGGACCAGGTATCGCG
This sequence comes from Chloroflexota bacterium, assembly GCA_011046405.1. Taxonomy (GTDB): domain Bacteria; phylum Chloroflexota; class Anaerolineae; order B4-G1; family B4-G1; genus DSAR01. The sequence goes on from DSAR01000040.1 coordinate 106, forward strand.
CAAGGAGACGGTCTCGTTGAAGACCAGCCGCTCGTCGGTCGAATCGGGGTCGACGCAGAAATAGCCCTTGCGCATAAACTGGTAGCGATCGCCGGGCTGGGCCTCCGCTAGCGCCGGTTCCACCTTGGCCGACGGCAATATCGTCAGGGAATCGGGATTGACGAAGGCCGTGAAGTCGTCGCCCTGGTCCTCGGGATCCTCCCGGGTGAAGAGGTGATCGTACAGGCGCACCTCGACGTCCAGTGCGTGGGGGACCGAGACCCAATGGATCGTCCCCTTGACCTTGCGTCCATCCGGCGACGAGCCGCCCCACGTCTCGGGGTCGTAAGTGCAGTGCACCTCGAGCACCTCGCCGGTCTCCTCATCCTTGACGACGTCCACGCAGGTGACGTAATAGGCGCGGATCAGCCGCACCTCGCGCCCCGGCGCCAGGCGGTAGAACTTCCGCGGTGGGTCCTCGCGGAAATCGTCCCGGTCGATGTAGATCTCCCGGGAGAATGGTACCTCTCGCGTTCCCTGGCTCGGGTCGAAGGGATGGTTATCCACCGCCATCATCTCCACCTGGCCCTCGGGGTAGTTGTCGATGACGACCTTGAGCGGATTCAGGACACCCATCGCCCGGGGTACCCGCTGGTTCAGGTCGTCCCGGATGCAGTGCTCCAAGAAGGCGATGTCGATGACGCTGTCCGCCTTGGCGACGCCGATCTCGTCGCAGAAGGTTAGAATCGCCTCCGGCGTGTAGCCCCGTCGGCGCAGGCCCGAAAGCGTCGGCATCCGGGGGTCGTCCCACCCGTCGACGTATCCTTCCTCCACCAGGCGCAACAACTTGCGCTTGCTCATCACGGTGTAATTGAGATTGAGGCGGGCGAACTCGATCTGCCGAGGGTGATAGATTTCCAACTGATCCAGGAACCAGTTGTACAATGGGCGGTGCGCCTCATATTCCAACGAGCATAACGAGTGGGTGATCCGCTCGATGGAATCGCTCTGACCATGGGCCCAATCGTACATCGGGTAGATGCACCAGGCGTCGCCGGTGCGATGGTGGGTCTGGTGCAGGATGCGGTACATCACCGGATCGCGCAAGTTGATGTTGGGGGAGGCCATGTCGATCTTGGCCCGTAGCGTGCGGGCGCCATCCTCGAACTCACCGGCCCGCATACGGCGGAACAGGTCCAGGTTCTCCTCGACCGAGCGGTCGCGATAGGGGCTGTTCTTGCCCGGTTCGGTCAATGTGCCCCGGTATTCCCGGACTTCCTCCGCGCTCAGGTCGCAGACGTAGGCTTTGCCCTTCTCGATCAGGTCGATGGCGTAGTCGTAGAGCTGCTCGAAATAGTCCGAGGCGTAGTATAACCGGTCGCCCCAGTCGAAACCGAGCCAATGGATGTCCTCGATGATCGAATCGACGTACTCGACATCCTCTTTGACCGGGTTGGTGTCGTCGAAGCGCAGGTTGCATAGACCGCCGTAATCCCGCGCGATTCCAAAGTCGATACAGATCGCCTTGGCATGCCCAATGTGCAAGTAGCCGTTCGGTTCCGGCGGGAAACGTGTGTGCACCCGCCCGTCGAAACGACTGGTACGCAAATCCTCCTCCACGGCCCGGCGGATAAAATCGGAAGATTCCTCCGCCTCATTTCTCGTTTCATCTACCATGATTAGCTCTCCTCACTCATCTCGTCTGATAAGGACTCAGGCGCGGCTGGCAGTGAGAAATAGAACGTGCTTCCCTCCCCAACCTCGCTTTCTACCCACACTCGTCCACCCAACTTTTCCACGATCCGCCGCACGATCGATAGACCCAATCCGTAACCGGTCGTTTGGACCTGTTTGAGCTGGGTGAAAGGGATGAACAGACGTTCCTGTTCCTCCGGCGTCAATCCCTGCCCGTCATCCTGAATCCAAAAGCGGACCATCTCATTTTCCCCACGCTTCGCCCCCAAGCGCAGATGGGGCGGATCGCCGCCGTACTTGATCCCATTGCCGATGTAGTTGATCCATACTTCCTCGATCCAGGGCCCATATCCCAATGCCGCCGGCCAATGATCGGGCAGAGAGATCGCCGCGTCACTTTCCTGGATCATGTAAGCCATTCTGTACAACACGTCATCCACGATGTGGGCCATATCCAGAGGTTGTGGATCGATTTCCATCTGCCGTACGCCGGCCAACAACAGGAGCTCGTCAATGATATTGCCCATTTTTCGACCGTTCTGGGCAATCTGCAGGAGATATTTCTCCAGGTCTTCGTCGCTGAGCGTTCGATAAGAATCGTGTATCGTCTCGGCAAAACCCACGACGTACGTCAAGGGATTTTTGAGATCGTGCGCTACCGTGTGCGAGAAGGCATCCAACTCCTCGTTGCGCACTTGCAACTCCTCCGTTCGCTGGCGCAAAGCCTCGACCAGACGTGCATTCTCGATGGCGATCGTCGCTGGCGCGGCCAACGACTCCAATAACATCAGGTCGGTCTGGCCGAAGAAGTCAACCGCCACGTCCATCACCTGGATGACGCCGATGACGTTATTCCTGGCCCGCAACGGCACCGTTAAGATAGAACGCAACGGCAACCCGGTCGTCTGGTCAACCGCGTCGAAGTGGCGCCCGTCCATCGTGATGTCGGGGACGACCACGCTCTCTCCATGTTCGATCACCCAACCGGCGATCCCTTCTCCCGGGGCCAGCCGCCACCCTCGCACGACGTCTCGCTGGGGCCCTGTCGCCTGGCGACAGACCAATTCCCCGGTATCTGGATCGATGAGCCAGATAGAGGACGCCACCACGCCCAACAGACGGCGCACTTCTTCCAACACAGTGACCAGGACCTCATCCAGGTCGAGGGTCGAGCTAAAGGCCTGGCTCGAGCGGTTGAGCAATGCCAATTCCTGGTTACGATACTGCAACGCCTCGGTCACCCGCTTGCGATCGGTGATCTCCTGTTCCAGGTGTGTGATGGCGCTCATCAACTCGGAGGTGCGTTCCTGCACCATGTATTCCAGGCGCTGACGATACTCGTCTAGCTCAATCTCTGCATCCTTGCATTCGGCAAAGTAAATGTCACGGACCTGCACCTGTTCCAACAGAATGATCGCCTGTGCTTCGTCAAAAAAGCCGGCGCCCAACTCGCCCAAGCACGCAAACAAAAATGATCGCCGCTTTTGCAATTGTTGCGGCGACAATGCCATTGCCAGTTGATTTCCCAGCACGGCTTGAGTCGCGCTCAAAATCTCCGGTCGGGGGCGGTGAATTTGAGCCAACGCGACCCCAATCTCCCGTGCCTGCCGGGCATCGAACGTCTCCGCGCCTAGGATGGCGAGCGTGCGCCGCGTCAAGTCGTCCAGGCGTCGACGCACGTCATCATGATCAAGCATTGGAACGATTGCGCTAATCGCCTCACACCACGCATCTGTGATAGATTCGCGACGCTCGTCCAGGGCCCGCCGGAGCTGTACCCAATCTATAGATTCCACACCTCACCCACAAATGGTCAATTTCATTACCCGACATCTCTGGATCACGAATGACACACATGGACAAATGACACGAGTTTGGCTTCGAATTGTGGCTCTCCAGGATTTCGCAGGGTTTCGCTCTAAGGGGATTGCCAAATCCCCGCCTTTAGTGACGCAGCGTCATCGTGCCCCCAAATGTGGCTCGGATTTGGCAATCCGAGCCGAGCGCGGCTGGCGCCACATGCGAAACCCCAAACAACCCAAACCCCCACTCTCCATCGCAGCAAAGGGCTGGCCTGAGCAGTTACGTTTTGTAAAGAATTGTAACCCTCAAGGAGTTCAGGCCGGGGGAATACTGGACACAGATTTCCACGGGTTCACACAAATTGAAGCCATCAAGCAATCCTTGCTTGGTACTCGATGGAAAAAAATCTGTACAATCTGTGTCCCATACTTCAATCACATGAACGCTTAGCAGCGATTAACCACACAGGTCGAAACAAATCGTCACCCGCCTCGAAATTCTGCTCGCTGGTGACGCATGGCCACACTTTCCGCCAGACCGATCCCGACCATCGTCGTCAAAAGGGCGGCCGGGCCATAACTAATAAGGGGCAGCGGCAAGCCCACCACCGGCAACATCCCCAGATTCATCCCCACGTTGATGATGATCTGGCACAGGATCATCGCCAGGGTTCCGGTCACCAGCAAGCGTCCGAAAGTATCGGAGGCAATGATGATGATGCGCAACAGGCGCACGAACAGCAGCAGGTAAAGGCCGAACAACAGAATGACGCCGGCGAAACCCAACTCCTCGGCCATCACGGAGAAGATGAAATCGGTGTGGCGCACCGGCAGGTAGCGCAACTGGCTCTGGGTGCCCTGTCCGATCCCCTTGCCCCAAAAGCCGCCGGATCCAATGGCAATCGCCGCCTGTTCGAGTTGGTATCTCACGTTCTCGTTACTCCCGGGGTCGATGAAGCCCCAAATACGATCCTGCATATAGTGAAAATCCAACGCCTCTGCCAACTGCCACATCGGGTAGATGGACACCACCCCCACAACGATGGTCAGGATCAGGTATTTCAGCGGGATGTCCGACTCGAACAACATCAACCCCCACATGAACACGAGCACAGCCGCCGTTCCCATGTCCGGCGCCAGGAAGATCAAGGCGGCCAACGTCAACGTCATAAAAATGGAGGCCAGGTAATTCATCACGTCCGGTCGCTCGGCGACCTCCTCGGCCAATAAACTCGTCTTGGGCGCACCGAAGAGTGGGGGGCGATGCAATCTACGCTTTTTGCGGCGCCGGCTGAGGATGGCGCCCACCGAGATGGCGAGCAGGTTCATTGATAAAAAAGAGGGTTGAAAGTTAAACCCGCCTAATTGAATCCAGCTTCTGATTTCGCCAACCTCACTCTGGCCAAACAAGAGCGCCAGCACCAATAGGGCCGCTGCCAACAGGAAGATCAGCCACCAGAAATCGCCGAGCCACGCGTAGTCACGGGGGAATATGGCCAACAGGAAGATAAGGCCAATACCGATGACGCCAAAAGTCGCCTGTCGCTGCCATAGAAACGACAGGTCCGCGTCGAGACTCCCCAGGTTGGCGCTATAGATCATCAACACGCCATAGGCCGTCAATAGGATCGTGACCACCAGCAGCACGTAATCGAAGTGCCGCCACAGACTTGTCCGTTCCATTTACCGGCCTCGCTTATGTCGTCCGGCTAAAGGGATGTCGGCCACGAGACGGGATTCTCGCGCGTTTTGAGAGATCGTCACCTCGACCTCTCCGGCGTCAATGGAGACGTGACGTGAGATGACGGCGATGATTTCATCCTTCAGTGTATCCAGCAAGGCCGGGGAGATGCTCGTCCGGTCGTGGGCCAACACCAAACGCAATCGTTCCTTGGCCACCTCACCGCTGCTCGTCGATTCGTCCTCTCGATTACCCCACAAACGTTGAAAGGCTTTTATCATCTGCTCAATCCCCTCCAGAACGTATAAAACCGAAGAGTCTTTGAAAAACGCCAGGTTCCTCCAGTGTCAAGAACGGCACATCTTCCCCCAATAGCCGCCGCGCGATATTGTGAAACGCCTGCGCGGCGAGCGAATTGTCGCGAGAAAATGCCAGGGGCTGCCCCCGGTTGGCCGCGAATAAAATCTCACTGTCCTCCGGCACCGTTCCAAGCAGGTTGATCGCCAGAAGCTCGACGATGTCGGCGACGCTCAACATCTCTCCCCGCTTGACCAGATTTGGTCTGATGCGATTGATGATCAGTCGTGTCAGGCCTCGCTCATCCGCCTCTACCAGTCCGATCACCCGGTCCGCATCGCGCACGGCCGGCACCTCGGGGTTCGTCACGATCAGGATCTCGTCGGCCGGGGCGACGGCGTAACGAAACCCCTGTTCGATCCCGGCCGGCGAATCAATGACGACGAAGTCGTGATGCTCGCGCAATTCGTCGCACACGCGTCGCATGTCATCAGGCTCGACCGCGCTCTTATCGCGGGTTTGAGCAGCGGGCAATAGAAAAAGTTCCGAAAGGCGTTTGTCTCGCGCCATCGCTTGACGCAGTCGACAGCGACCTTCGATAACGTCCACGAGGTCGTAAACGATACGATTTTCTAGTCCCAGCATGACGTCCAGGTTTCGTAACCCCACGTCAGCGTCGATAACGACCACCCGTTTTCCATACGTCGCCAGGGCCACGCCCAAATTAGCGGCCAGGGTTGTCTTGCCCACACCGCCTTTTCCTGATGTCACGGTTATCACTCTTGCGGCCATTGACTCTCCTCAAATCCCACCCTGCATGAACACCTAATGACGGGCCCAGAAATGAATCCCACCCTTCAACGAGCAGACCATGGCTCAGCCACAATCTGTTCATCGCGCACCGAGGCCATCTCCGGCCAGGGCTGACGATGTCGCTCGTCTGGTGAACGAGCGATGTGATTTGCAATCCGCAGTTGCATCGGGGCCAAATCCAACGCACAAATGACCGCCCTGTCGTCCCCGAGCGCGCCAGCGTGTACCACCCCCTGGACCCGTCCCCAGATCACGATGTCCCCGCCGGCCACCACCTCAGCGCCTGGATTGACGTCTCCAATGATCACCACGTTTCCCGGATGACGAAGACTTTGCCCGGAACGCAATGTACGCCGGACCACCAGACCATCCGCCCGGTGCTCTTCCTTGTCTTCGGCTGATGTGCCCGTATCCTCCGACTGCTGAGCGCCGGATGCTCCCAGGCGAACGACCAGGCCTAATTCCTGGGCCGCTTGCTCCGTATGGGCGTCGTCGCTGATGACAGCCCACAATTCGACGTCGTTACGGCCCAGCAGTGTCTGCAGCGCCTCGATATCGGCGCGATCCAGCGCCAGAGGGCCGACGTCCAGGGCTACCCGGCCGCCGCGAAAGAACGACGGCGTCTCTTTGAGCCGCATTTCCAAAACCTGGAGCGCAACACACCAATCCGGCTCGCGCAGTGCGATCAATAAGCCCTGCCTGATTCCCTTGATGACAATCGCATCTGAGTTCATCGGCCCCTTCTCCGTCAGTCAGGTGAATTATAGCACATGAAACAGGATTGCCAAAACGGCACTTTTGTATAAGATTGAGTGTGTGAGTGTGTAGGTGAGCGAAGTTACAAGTATGCAAGTGCTAGGGAATAATAGATGGAGAGAGAGTGGGCGAGGAGTCAGGTTTTGAGTATCCTGTATCTCCTCAGTGTATCTCTTTGGGTAACGGTTCTTTGGGATTTCGCATGGCCGCGGTGAGAGATTAGCCACGAATTAACACGAAAAATCTTAGGAGTTACGCAGTTGAGGCTTTCTCTGCCACGAATTGCACGAATAGAAAAGCAAAATTCGTGTCAATTCGTGAAATTCGTGGCTAATTCCGGTTGTTGATGAGCCAACTGCGTAAC
>DSAR01000055.1 GCA_011046405.1 Chloroflexota bacterium
CGGCCAGGAGGTCGCCCGCCTGCACCTTCTGATCGCGCTGGACGAGCAGGCGGCTCAAAGAGCCGTCGGCGCGGAAGAAGAGGTTGGCCTGCTCGTCCAGCGCGATCAGAAGGTGCAGGCGGGCGACCTCCTGGCCGAACTGGAGATGGCCGACCTGCAGCGGGAGTTGGCGGCCGCCCAACTCGATTGGCAGCAGGCGCAGATCGAGAGCCGCCGCCAGATCAGCCGCACCCACGCCGCGCTCCAGGAGGCCGAACTAGCCCTGGAGCGGGCCAGCGCGCTCGACTCGACCGTGGTGCAGGCTCGCGTCAACCTCGAGCGCAGCCAGGACGCGCTGGCCCTCGCCCAGCAGGCCTACGATCAGGCCCGGGATCCTGCCCGCGATTGGGAACTGCAAATAGCGTGGCGGGCGGAGGCGTTGAAAGCCGAACGAGAGGCGAGCGAGCGGGCCCTGACCGACGCCCGGCGCAGCCTGGAAGCGGCCCGGGCTGCCTACGGCGACGTCGTCCAGGAGCGATCCTACGAACGCCGCCAACTGGAACTGAACGTGAGCAAGGCCCGATTGGAATACGAGGCGGCCCAGGACGGCCCCGATCCCCGGCTGCAACAGAAGGTGCAGCAATTGGAGGCCAGGGTGGCCGAACGCCAGATCGTGGCCCCCTTTGACGGCGTGGTGTTGAGCCTATCGACCACGCCCGGCGATAGCGTCCCCGCCTATCGGACCGTGCTAGCCATCGGCGATCCCTCAGAACTGGGTCTGCGGGCCGACCTCTCGGCCGAACAGGTGAGCGACCTGACCGTGGGAATGGCGGCCATCCTTGCTCCGGCCAACCATCCCGGCCAGACCTTCACCGGCGAGGTGCGCCAACTCCCCTACGGCTGGGGCGGTGACGTCGAGGAAACCGACCGCGCCACCCACGTCACCCTCGGCCCCGACGCACCGGAGATGGATCTGGGCGCGCTGGCGCGGGTCACCATCGTGCTGGAAGAGAAGGAAAACGTCCTGTGGCTGCCGCCGACCGCCCTTCAGACCTTCCGCGGCCGCACCTTCGTCATCGTCGAGACGCCAGGCGGCGCCCAGCGGCGCGTGGACGTGAACACCGGCATTGAGGGCGACGAACGAGTCGAGATTGTCTCCGGTCTGGAGGAGGGACAGGTTGTCGTTGGACAGTAGTCAGGGTAGAGAAAACAGAGTAGAGAGGAAAGAGAGGAAAGAGAGCAAAGTAGAGAGAGGACAGAGTAGAGTCACTCTCCCCTCTCTCCTCTCCTCTCTCTCTTCTCTATTCTCTCTCCTCTCCATCCTGCTGAAGCGGCTGCGAGCCCATCCAGGCCTGAGCGCCGGCATCGCCGTCGGGCTGACCGTCGCCGTCGCCCTGGCGACCTGCGTGCCGCTCTACGCCGACGGCGTCGGTCACCGGATGCTGATGGAGCAACTCTCAGGCGAGGAGGTCCGCCCGCCCTTCGCCTTCCTCTTCCGCTACGTGGGCGCCTGGCACGGCGCGCTGGAGTGGGAGGGGATACAGGCCGCAGACGCCTACCTGAGCACACGCGTGGCCGGCGACCTGGGCCTGCCGCTGCTCGCGCCACCCGTGCGCCACGTGCGTATGGCCAAGTGGCGCCTCTTCCCGGCCGACGAGGCCGCCTACGCCGGCGCCGGCGAAGCACTGGAGTGGCTTGCCCTGGGCTTCCTGGATCACCTGGACGCTCACGCCGAGGTGATCGAGGGCTCCTCGTTTTCCTCCCACCCGGTGGAAGGGGCCGAGGAAGAAATCCCGGTATTGATCAGCCAGTCCCTGGCCAACCGGTTGGGCCTGCAGGTGGGAGAGACCTACACCCTCTTCGAGCCTTCCGGCGCGGGGACGTCTCTATCTGTCCGCATCACCGGCGTCTGGCGACCGGCCGACGACGACCCCACCTATTGGCTCTACCCGCCGCGCGCCTTCGACGATGTATTTCTGACCAGCGAGGAGGCTTTTCGCCAGCGCGTGGCCCCTGTTGTGCGCGGCGAGGTCGATCAGGTTGCCTGGTATTTCGTGGCCGACGGTTCCCAGGTCACCAGCGGCGACGTATCCAGCTTACTGGGCCGTATCGCCGCCGCGCGGGCCAGGCTGAGCGGGCTGTTGTCCAACGCCGCCCTTGACGTCTCGCCGGAGAGAGCGCTGCAGACCTACCGCCAGACCGCCAACCGTCTCACGCTCCTGCTTTTTGCCTTCAGCGCGCCCATCGTGGGGTTGCTCTTCTATTTCGTCACCCTGACCGCCGGTATGCTGACCCGCCGCCAACAGCGAGAGGCAGTCGTGTTGCGCAGCCGGGGAACGACCCGCGCCCAGGTAGCGGGACTGTATCTGTTACAAGGGCTGCTGCTGGGCCTGCTGGCCCTGGCGCTGGGCTGGCCTCTGGGCCGGGCGGCCACCGGACTGATGGCCCGCACCCGCTCCTTTCTCACCTTCTCTTCTCCCTCCTCTCCCATCTCTCCTCTGACCTGGTCAGCCATGCGCTTTGGCCTCCTGGCCGTGGCGCTCTCGATTCTGGCTATCGTCCTGCCCGCGCTGGCCATCGCCCGTCACACCATTGTCACTCACCAGCAAGAACTGGCCCAGGCGCTGCGCCGCCCCTGGTGGCAGCGTTATTTTCTCGACCTGGCTCTTCTCATCCCGGCCTTATACGGTTACTTCCTGCTGCGCGGCCCCGGCGCTCTTCCCGCGCCGTTCTCCACCCTCTTATCCCCTCTCGCTTCCCTGGCCAAAGGCGACCTGTTCGGCAACCCTATGCTCTTTCTGGTGCCGGCGCTCTTCATCTTCGCCTGGGCGCTGGTCTTATTGCGCTTCCTGCCTCGCCTGATGCGCGCTCTGGCGCGTCTCAGCCGCCGGATGCGGGGCGCGGTCCCACTCCTGATCTTTCACGACCTCTCCCGCCAGGCCGGGCGCGTCGCCGGGCCGCTGCTGCTGTTGGTACTGACCACGGCCCTGGCTGCCTTCTCCGCCTCGGTGGCGCTGACGCTGGATCATCATCTGCACGATCAGGTCTACTACCGCGTCGGTGCCGACCTGCGGCTGGTCGAACAGGGAGAGACCAGCGGCGGCGCCTCCTCGATGTTCGGCGAGCCATCCGGCACGGGAGCGGCGAATGACGAGAAATGGGTCTTCCTGCCCATCTCCGAGCACATGGAGCTGCCCGGCGTGAGTGCCGCCGCCCGCGTCGGCGATTACGCCGCCGCGGCCAACCTGGGCGGGCAGGTGGAAAATGGGCGCTTCGTGGGCCTGGACCGGCTGGACTTCCCCGACGTGGCCTTCTTCCGCCCCGATTTTGCGCCGCATTCGCTGGGCGCGCTGATGAACGCGCTGGCTGCCGACCGCCGCGCCCTGTTGCTCGAACGGAGATTCATGGCCCGCCACGACCTGCAAATCGGCGACCCGCTGAACCTGACAGTGAACGTGTTGGGGGAACAGGCTCGCGTCGAGTTCGTCGTGGCCGGCGCACTCGATCTCTTCCCCACACGCTACCCACAGGATGGGCCATTCTTCATCGGCAATCTGCGCTACCTCTTCGAGCGGCTGGGTGGGCTTTATCCCTACGACGTCTGGCTGGCGACCGAACCCAACAGTACCGAGGGCATCGTCGCAGCGCTGAACGAGCGCGGCGTGCCGGTGATCAGCGCCCGCGACGCCCGCCAGATCATCGCCGAGGAGCAGCTTCGCCCTCAGCGGCAGGGGCTGTTCGGCCTGCTCACGCTGGGTTTCCTGGCCGCTGGGCTGCTGACTGTCCTGGGATTGACGCTCCACGCCCTGCTTTCCTTCCGAGAGCACACCATTGAACTCGGGGTGCTGCGCGCGCTGGGTTTCTCGCGGCGCCAGATGCGCTTCTACCTGGCCGGAGCGCAAGTTATCCTGCTCTTGATCGGTCTGCTGGGCGGCACCGGGCTGGGGTTGGCCACCGGGCGGCTCTTCATCCCCTTCCTGCGGGCCGAGGCCGGGCTGTATGCGGATACGCCGCCCTTCATCGTGCGCACCGCCTGGAACGACGTGGTCCTCATCTATGCTCTCTTCGCCGCCACCACCGTCGCCAGCATCAGCCTGACACTGACACTGTTGCGCCGCATGCGGGTCTACGAAGCCATCAAGATGGGAGAAGCGGAGTAGCTGGTAGGTTGGTGGGTTGGTAGGTTGGTATATTGCTAGATTGGTATATTGGTAGGTTGGTAGGTTGGTAGGTTGGTGCTCGCTCATTCGCTATGGAATCGATGATCATTTGTGAAGGATTAGTGAAAATATACCGCGTGGCCGGGCGGGAGGTGGTGGCCCTGCAGGGGCTGGAGCTGACGGTGGAAGCCGGAGAGATGCTGGGCATCGTCGGGCCTTCAGGGGCGGGCAAGAGCACGTTGATGAACGTCATCGGGGGCCTCGATCGTCCCTCGGCCGGGCGGGTGCTGGTGGAGGGCGAGAACCTCTCCGAATTTTCCGACGCCGTCCTGGATTGTTACCGCCGCGAGCGGATCGGCTTCCTGTGGCAGATACCGGGGCGTAACTTGATCCCCTATCTGACAGCGCGGGAGAACGTCGAGCTGCCCATGATCGTGGCGCGCCGGCCAGCCCGGGAACGACGCCAGCGCGCCATCGAGCTGCTGGAGGCCGTAGGCCTGGCCGAGCGCGCCAAGCACGTCCCGGCGCAGCTTTCGGGCGGAGAGCAACAGCGGGTGGCCATCGCCATAGCCCTGGCGAATCGGCCGCGCCTGCTGTTGGCCGATGAGCCGACCGGGGAACTGGACTCGGCCACCGCCCGAACCATCTACCAGACCTTCCGGCGGCTCAACGAGACGCTCGGTCTGACCGTCCTCATCGTCACCCACGACCAAAATGTGGCCCCGATGGTGGATCGGGTCGTCTCCATTCGTGATGGCCGGGTGTCTACGGAGACGGTCAGCGTAGAGCGTAGAGAGTGGAGAGATGAGAATGGAGAGGCGAGAAAAGATGACGACCCGCTCTTCTCTGATGGCTCTCCTCTCTCATCTGAAGAGTTGGTGGTGGTCGATTCCACAGGCCATTTGCAAATTCCAGAAAGCTACCGGGAACAGTACCGCATTGGGGGACGGGTGCGATTGGAAGCAGCGGAGGAAGGACTTCTGATCCGCCCGGCGCAGATGGGGGACAAGGGGAAGGAGAGACAAGGTGGCTGAGGTACTGCTTCGGTGTGAGGGCTTAACTCGCGTCTACCGGGTGGGAACTCAAGAGGTCGCCGCGCTGCGCGGCGTGGATCTGGACGTCTCGACCGGCGCCTTCCTCGCCGTCACCGGCCGTTCCGGATCGGGCAAGACCACGCTGCTGAACCTGATCGGCGGCCTGGATCGTCCCACCGGCGGCGAGGTCTACCTGGACATGCAGCCGTTGAGCGCCCTTTCGGAGCGGGAGATGACCGAGCTGCGGCGGCGCGACATCGGCTTCGTCTTCCAGTCCTTCGCCCTGCTGCCCACCCTGAGCGCCTTCGACAACGTGGCTCTGCCATTGCGCATCGTGGGGACGGCCGGGCGCGAGCGGGACGCGCAGGTGTGGCGCTGCATGCGCCTGGTGGGGTTGGAGGAGTGGGCCGAGCACCGGCCTTATGAACTCTCCGGCGGTCAACAACAGCGCATCGCCATCGCGCGGGCGTTGGTGCACGCTCCCCGGCTCATCCTGGCCGACGAGCCGACAGGCGAGCTGGACAGCGCCACAGGACGGGAGATATTGACCCTCTTCCGGCGCCTCGCCGTCGAACAGGACGTCACCGTGCTCATCGCCTCCCACGATCCCCTGGTGCACGAATATAGCACGCTGAACGTCATCCTGCACGATGGCCAAGTAGAAGCGGTAGACGTCTCCTAACCTGGACGAAGCCGCTGCGCTTCCGAGCCAAAGCCAATAGAATCCTTGCACTTTGTCAGGCAACGACAAGCTCACCATAATTACTACACGAAGTGTAACTGCTCAGCATACGTGTGCAGAGCGGATCACAATCCGCGCCGATGGCGTGCGCCGATGGCGTGCGCCGATGGCGTGCGCCGATGGCGCATGGGCCATTGGCGCATGGGCCATTGACTGGGTAGAGACGGAAGCCGACACGGACAAGCCCGGATTGTGATCCGGTGGGCACAAGGTGAGCAGTTACCACGAAGTTATTTCAGAATCCGCATCACCTGATACACGTTGACATCGCCAGATATCCCCTTGAACTGCAACCCGCGGATCGGCGTGACCGCCACACTATCCTGGATCAGGTCATACGTCTCCTGGCTGATGAGCACCTGTCCTGGCTGGGCCGCGCTGCAGATTCGGGCTCCCAGGTTGGCGGCCCGCCCGATGACGGTGTAGTCTGTACGCTGGGCGCAGCCCATCTCGCCTGCGACCATATCACCCGTGGCAATCCCCACCCCAACCGGTGCCGGCTCCAGGCCCCTCGCCCGCCAATCTGCCATCACCTGCTGGTGCACGGCTTGCATCTCCAGACCAACCACTACCGCCTGGAACGCGTGATCCGGCTGGGGGAACGGCGCACCGAACAGGGCCATGACCTCGTCGCCGACAAATTTATCCAGTGTCGCCTCGTGGGAGAGGATCACATCGGTCATACGCCCCAGGTAATCGTTGACGAAATCAACCAGCAATTCCGGCTCGTCGATGCGTTCCGACAAGCTCGTCGATCCCCGCAGATCCGCGTACAATACGGTTAGCGTCAAACGCTCGCCCTTGAGAAAGTCCACGTCAGGGTTGGCCAACAATCGTTCCATCACCTGGGGATCCACCGAACGGCCCAGAACCTGGCGCAGCCGCCGTCGCTCCAAGCTCTCGAAGATCGCCGTATCCATCTGGCTGCCAATCGCTCGCAACAGGCGACAATCCGCGTCTCTGAAACCGCGTGGATGGTAGCTGTTGACCACACCCAAGACACCGATGATCTCGTCGCGGAGGATGAGGGGAATGCACAGAACCGAGCGCAAGACGTCTCCCAGATCATTGTGACAGACGATGTCCGCTTTTCGCAGCGCCTCACCGGCAATCCGGCCCACCGTGTCGGAATGCTGCGCCACCTGGAAGAGGTCATCGTCGGTGCTGGCCTGTAGTTTTAGCTTATCCTGCGCCTGGTTGTAAAGCATCACGAAACCCATCTCCGACTCGATCACGCCCCGCAGAGTCTGCAATACCCGGCCCAGCATCTCGTCGAAAGGCATGTGCTGATCTCGGATGCGATCCACCCGGTAGATGGTTTCCAATTCCTTGTTGCGCTGTTGCAAGTCGTAGTAGGCGTATCCCTGGACGACGGCCGAGTCGATCTGACTTTCGGCCACCTTGAGTAGTTCCACCTCATCCGCGCCGAACGGCCTGCGCGCGCGCGCCAGCAGCACCGCTCCCAATCTTTGCTCGGCGCCCATAATGATCGGTATACCCGCCAACTGAAGGTCGGCCGGCAAATGGTTCCTCATCGCTTCGGGAAGGCCCGCC
>DSAR01000021.1 GCA_011046405.1 Chloroflexota bacterium
CAAACCGCTTAAAATGGCTCAGAACGCCCGTAGATGAACTCAAGGAAAACGAAGCTGGGGCGGACAGTGATCTTGCGTCCGCTGATGTGCGCAACAAACCGTGCAGCGGGCAACCTCGTGCGTCTAAGCCCCCTTTGATTCGCTTTGTTTTCTCCTGAACGGAACTGCTTTGACGGGTTCATTCAACGATGATATAATCCAAGGCCGACATGAGGCACTGGAAACGTTCCATTCGTTCCATCCATTTCACGGTATGCGCCGTTCAAGGAGCAATGATGGTCCTTCCAATGTGGGTCTTCTACCTGAGTCTTGCAGCGATGTTCATCGGTCTACTCGGCGCCATTTTACCCGTCGTCCCCGGCGTTGGCTTTATCTGGATCGTCATCCTGGCCTACGCCGTCGCCGAAAGATTTGCCACCATCGACCCCATCACCTTTTTCTTCCTGACCGTCCTCGGCGCCATTGGCGTCACGACCGATCTGTGGATGACTCAGCTGGGCGCCAAAGTACAGGGGGCGTCTGCTTGGTCTCTACTGGCGGGGCTGTTGTTGGGCGTCGTGGGCGCCGCTGTCGGCAGCCTGTTTTTCGGCGTCGGTCTCGTCCCCGGGGCTATTCTGGGTGCATTGCTCGGCATTGTCCTGGCCGAGTTCCACCAGCACGAGGATTGGGATCAGGCGATCAAAGCCGGTGGTGGATGGCTGCTGGGATGTTTACTCTCTGACCTGATCCAATTGATCATTGGCGTATTGATGGTCCTCATTTTTGTCTGGCAAGTATTGAGAGGATGATAAACGATGACCCGACGACGTTCTTACCGCCGCCGTTCCCCACGCCGAACCAGCCGCCGCGTGCTAGAAACCCGGGCGCCGCGAAAACTCACGCTTGTCGTTGCCTCGATTCTCTACGTCATTGGCATCTTTGGCGTGGCCGGTTTCTTTGCCATTCCAGAGCCTTATGCTACGGCTGCGCTGGCCATTGCCGGCGGTCTCCTTATCCTTGGCGCGCTCTTACGCAGCTTGTGAAAACGCCGGCTGTTGTCTGCACGCGCGCTGCTCGTTATAACACGAAGGTTCTTTGGGATTTCGCATGGTCGCGGTGGAAGATTGGCCACGAATCCTTCGACTACGCTCAGGACAGGTTTGCGCGAATCAACACGAAAAGTCCAAAATTAGTGAAAATTCGTGTCATTCGTGGCGAAAAATTGATCGCTTGCTAAGTCGAGCATGCGCTAGCAGAGAGCCAACACGAAGAAGCGAGCCGTTTTTGACACCCA
This sequence comes from Chloroflexota bacterium, assembly GCA_011046405.1. GTDB lineage: Bacteria > Chloroflexota > Anaerolineae > B4-G1 > B4-G1 > DSAR01. Next base: position 1,274 of record DSAR01000021.1, read on the forward strand.
TCTCCACGAAGCAATCCCGGAGAGCCTGAACATTTTGGCATCCTGGTGCGTGTAACGGTATAGAAGACGATTCTATGGAGCATAGCAGTGCTCGTATTTGCCAGTAAATTGACGCATCCCTGCCATTGGAGGTCGTTCAACGCAGCGACAGCCTTGCAGCGCTGGCGTTGTGCCTGGCCGGCCTGGGTGCTTCGCTGGGCCAGCCGGATCGATGAGCGCACCAAACAGGTGGGTGTCTCGACCGATGACCTGATCCAGCGCTTTCAACAGGGACAACCCCGGGCTTTCGATGCGCTTTATGAGCGCTTCAAGGATTACGTCTACCGTGTGGCCTTCTTCGTCACCCGCCACGATGGCGAAGCGGAGGAGGCGGTGCAAGAGACCTTCATCGACGTGCTGCGCGCGCTGCCGAATTATCGCGTGGACGGCCCGGCTCGGTTCGAGACCTGGCTGTACCGGGTCACCGTCAACCGCTGCCGCTCGCGGATGCGGCGCAAGCGCCCTCCATCGGCCAATTGGGACGAGATCGAGGAGCGGTTGGAATGCCCGACTCAGACCCATCCCACGCGCAATCCCGAACAGGCCACGCTGAACCGGGAGCGAGCGGCTGAACTCTGGCGGGCCGTGGATGGTCTATCGGACAAACACCGGGTGATCGTCTTTCTGCGCTACCAGCAGGGCCTTTCATACGAGGAGATTGCCCAGGCCATGGGGATCAATTTGGGCACCGTCAAGTCGCGCCTGTACTACGCGCATAAGAAGCTGAAAGAGCGAATGGAAGTGGAACAGGAATTCGGAGATGAGTAAACGATGAACGCGCACGTTGAGCCAGAACTGCTGGCCTACCTCGACGGGGAACTGGACGAGCGGGAACGGGCCCGGGTGGAAGCCCACCTGGACGAGTGCCCGTTCTGCGCCGCCGAGTTGGGGCGGTTGCGCGTCCTGCGCCAGGAATTGGCGTCCACCTTCGACGCCGCGCTGGGGCCGGTGCGCCTGCCACCGGAGGCCGACGCGCGCATTCGCCAACACCTGCGATCCTGTACCGAAACCCGGCCCTGGTCTGAATCTATGAAGGGGCTCTGGCAGCGCCGGGGCCTGTTGCTCCAGGCGACGCTGGCCGTCCTCGTTCTTATCTTCACCTTCAGCACGACCCAGGTGCTGGACGTCCCCCTGCCGGCGGCGCCCCACGAGACGCTCGTCCTGGGCCAGGAACAATTGGCCCCCGGCAGCGAGGCCGCCCTGCGCGTGATCGTGCGCTCGGTCGAGAAGGATCTCACCGAACCGACGCCCGTCGCCGGGGCCGGCGTCGTCGTGCGCCTGGGCCGCACGCCGGGCTTGGCCAGCACCGTCTTCACCGGGCGCACCGACGCCCACGGCACCGCCAACGTCGCCTTTACCGTCCCCGCCGACCTGGCAGGAGCGGCCAGCCTGGTCGTGGAGACCACCCACGCCGGCGTCCGCGACGAGATCGTCCATCCCATCACCATCGCCCGCGATTACAAGCTCTATCTTAGCCCCGACAAGCCTGCTTATCGTCCCGGTCAGACGATTCGCCTGCGGACCCTGGCCCTGGACAGCGTCGATCTCAAGCCGGTGGTGGACCAGGACGTCACTTTCACCCTCGCCGGCCCGGGCCAGGACGGTGAAGATCTGGCCTCCGGGATAGAGACCACGTCCGAGTTCGGTGTCGCCTACCTCGATTTCCCGCTCCCGCCGGAGGCCCGGCCGGGTCAATATACCCTCCGGGCGAGCCTGGGGGGTACCCGTTCCGAGCGGACGGTCACGGTGGATACGTACGAGTTGCCGTCCTTCCGCGTCACCCTGACCACCGACCAGGATTTCTACACCCCCGGCGGGCGCGTGACCGGGTACGTGGAGGCTGGTTACTTCTTTGGCCGGCCGGTCGTCGATGGCCGGGTGACGCTGTACGGCTACGCGGAAGCGTCCGGGCGCGGGCATGCCATCCAGATCACCGGGTGGACCGACGAGCACGGCGTGTGCGATTTCGCCTTCGACCTGCCTGCCGGGTTTGGCGCCACGGCCACGGATCAACCGGCCCAGTTCAACCTCGAGGCCCAGGTCGTCGATCAGGCGGGGCAGCAAGCGGGCATCCGCGATTTCTTGCCGGTGGCGGCCCAATCGATCCTCATCAACGCCATCCCTGAGAGCGGCCGGCTCAAGCCCGGGATCGAGAACGTCGTTTACGTCCTGACCTCGCGTCCCACCGGGCAACCGATCCCCACCTCGCTGACCATCCAGGCGAACGGCGAGACTCAGACGCTCCAGACCGGTCCCTACGGCCTGGCCGAGTTCCGGTACACGCCGACCGGGCCGGAGACGACGTTAAGCGTCCACGCCAAAGACGAGCAAGGCCACCGGGAAAAAGCGACCTTCCGCTTCGAAAGCGACCGGGCGCCCCGGACCCTGCTCCTGCGGGCCGAGCGGGCCGCCTACGAGGTCGGCGATACCCTGCGGGTCGAGGCACTGACCGCCGGATACCCAGAGACGCCCGGGCCGACCATCTACCTGGACGTCGTGCGAGCGCGGCAGACCATCGCCACCCTCTCGGCACTGGCTGAGGGCGGCCGTGCTACTTTTGCCCTCGACCTGGACGGGACCATGGTCGGCACCCTCGAACTGCACGCCTACGTGCTCTTGCCCGGGGGCGACGTCGCCCGCGACACGCGGCTGGTGATCGTCGACGCCCCGCAGCAGGTGAACGTGGCCATCGAAAGCGAGGACCCGGCGGGCGGCTACCGTCCCGGCGACACCGCCCGCCTGCAATTCCGGACCACCCTCGATCCATCCGACCGGCCGGTCCAGGCGGCGCTGGGCATCGGCGTGGTCGATGAATCGGTGTACGCGCTGCAAGACCAACCGCCGGGCTTCGTGCGGGCTTATTTCTTGCTAGAGGAGGAGATCCGGGAGCGAGGCGATCCCCGGCTCGACGTCCTCACCCTGCTGGAGGACCTGGATGATGAGGCCCGGGACGCGCAGGACGTGGCTGCGCGCGCCGCGTGGGCCGGCGTCGAGGGCGCCCGCTTCTCGCTACTCGAAACGTCCTTCGCCCAGCCCACCGATCTGCCGGACGAAGCGAGCCTCGCCGCCCGGGCTGCGCTCGCGCGATGGCTCGGCCTGGCGCTGGTGGCGCTGCCTTTGATTTTGTGCGTCGTCGTCGTGCGGGGGCTGGCGCCTTCGGGTATCCTGGGGCTGGCGCTGCGGCGCGTGGGCATCGGTGGGCTGTTGCTGCTCCTGGCCTCGCCGCTGCTCGCCATCGTGGTCGGCGGGCTGATGTGGCTGCTGTGGGTCGCCATCGGCGTCGGCGCGCCTATCCTGCTCTTGCTGGTCATCGCCGTGCTCTTGACCGGCGTGCTCGTGCACGGCTGGCGCCGGCGCGACACCCGAGTCCAGCTGTCGACCGGGATCTTGGCCGCCTACCTGGTTTTGACCGGCCTGCTCGTCGTCCTGGCCGCCCGGGGCGGTGACCTGTCCAGCGCGCTGCTGGTCCTCATCGTCGCCGCGTTCCTGCTGACCGTCGCCGCGTTGGTCCTGCTGGGGCAGGGGCTGTTGCTGGAGGGCTGGCCCCGCGTGGGTTGGACGACGACGTCCCTGGCCTTGCTGCTCATCCCCTTGGCCGTCTACCTGCCTTTCGTGCCCGCGTTGTCGTCGGATCTGACCCGCTCGCTGGGGAACTCCGCCCTCTACGCCGGGCCGGTCGGCTGGTTGACCGGGTGTGGGATGGTGGAGCCAGTGGCAACCCAGATCCAGAAAGAGGTCGACATCACCGCGCTGCCTGAGGTCGTCGAGGTCACCAGGGAAGTCGAAGTTGAAGTTCAAGTGCCTGTGGAGCAAGAGGAAGTCATCGGAACAGCGACGCCCCTGCCCGCAGCCGAGTTCACAGCCGAGCCACCGATGCCACTGCCCACGGCACCCTCCTTGCCCCAGGAGCCCTATCCCCTGCGCCAGGTCTTCCCGGAGACCCTGTACTGGGCCCCCGAGGTGATCACCGACGAGGATGGTCGCCTGTCGCTCGACCTGCCGCTGGCCGATAACGTCACCACCTGGCGGCTGACGGCGCTGGCCTCGACCCGCGAGGGCACGCTGGGCGTCGCCGTCTACGACATCCCCGTCTTCCAGGGCCTGTTCACCGAGCTGACCTTGCCCGACAGAATCGTCCAGGGGGAAGCGTTCACCGCCACCCTGACGGTCTACAACTTCCAGCCGGCGGCCCAGGTGCTCGAGGTGGAACCGGCTCCTGCGCATTGGTACACCCTCTACGCCCCGGCGTTGCGCCAGACGTTTGATCTGCCGCCGGGGGGCGTGGCCGTCGTCCAATTCGTCGTTCGCCCCGAGGAGGCCGGCACCTTCTCGCTCCAGGTGACCGCCGCCAGCGACGACGCGTCCGACACGATCTCCCGGGAGGTGATGGTCCAGCCCCAGCCTTAGTTGACGCTTAATCCCAGGGCTTCTGTTTCCAAGGAGTGAAATATGTACTTGATCCCCTTTTACGTGATAGAACCGGAATTGGCCGAGAGAGAGACGCGCACGCTGACCCTGTTCAAGCCGCAAGACGATTTGCCGGAGGGCAGTTACGGCATATTGGAGTTTTACTGTCCCGATCCCGATTGTGACTGCCGCCGCGTGATGCTCAACGTGGCGGAAGAAAAGCAACCCAATCGCTTCCTGGCGTCCATCAGCTACGGCTTCGATCGTGACGATGAGATGGCCGGCCCGTTCCTCGACCCGCTGAATCCCCAGAGCGAGCACGCCTTCAAACTACTAGAAATGGTCAGCGGTCTGGTGCTGAGTGATCGTCGTTACCTCAAGCGCCTGGAACGACATTATCGCCTGGTCAAGAAGGCGGCGGTCGATCCCTCACATCCGGCCTACGACAAGATACACAAAGTGATGAATGAAGAAGTGACGGAAGTTTCCCTTCCCCAGCGATCGACCGGGGAGCAAGTGGGCCGCAACGACCCATGTCCCTGTGGCAGCGGCAAGAAGTATAAGTACTGCTGTATGCTAAAGGCGCGATGACGACATCGACTCACTCCCAAGAATTTTAAAGGAGAAGGATATGACTGAATTCGAATGGACCGAGAAGCAGGGCCAATACCTGGCCTTCATCTACAACTATACCGCCATCCACGGCCAACCGCCGTCGGAACTGGATATGCAGCGTCACTTTCGCGTGACACCGCCCACGGTGCACCAGATGGTGCTCAAGTTGGAGGAGAAAGGGCTCATCAGCCGGACGCCGAGGAAGGCCCGCACCATCCGGGTACTGGTGCCGCCGGAAGATCTGCCGGTACTCAAGAGGAGGACGTGATGATCCAGGTTGACCGGGACGTGATCGTCATCAACTGGAGTTTTCCACTTAAGAATTCGGAAGTCTTCCGTCGAGTATTTCAGAAGCAAAGTTGATTGACTATCACGTCAAAATCGGCTGTTCAATGCGCCTTTTGAGACTTCCGAATTCTAATGACGATTGACTGGAAAACTCCAGGTCATCAAGCCCCAACAGCCAATGCTGGATTGGATCAACTGCAATGTGGGACTAAGTTCAATACGGTTTGATTAAGCACTTTACAACAGTGTAAGGCGGATTGGCATTCTGCCCTACTTTTACCCCGACTTTTTGAGAAGATACCTTTTGACAGCGGTGCTAAAGCCAGAAATGAGGTCATTGGATGAAAGCACGATTGAAAAACTTAAAAGATCGGACGATCACGGGACTTTACTCATTGGGCGAGGAGATCGTTCATGGCATTACTCACGGCATCGGCGCCGGACTGAGTGTCGCTGGCCTGACGTTGTTGGTCGTTCTGGCTGTCTTGTACGGCAACGTGTGCCAGGTCGTCAGTTTCAGTATCTACGGGTCCACGCTGGTGATCCTGTATCTGGCCTCGACGTTATACCACAGTTTCCAGGAGCCGGGTGTGAAGCGGGTCTTCAAAATCATCGACCACGCCGCTATTTTCCTGCTCATCGCGGGTACGTATACGCCCTTTCTCCTGGTTGGGGTGCGAGGCGCCTGGGGCTGGACGCTGTTGATCATTATCTGGGGTATGGCCATCTTGGGTGTGGCTTTCAAGGTTCTGTTTATTCATCGCTTCCAGAAGTTATCGGTATTGGCCTACGTGTTGATGGGCTGGGTGGGGGTAGTGGGGGCGAAGGAACTGTG
>DSAR01000053.1 GCA_011046405.1 Chloroflexota bacterium
GAGGTACGCATTAAAATTTTTACGCAAATCGTGCCAAACAGTGAATTTTTTTGAGTAAAATGTTAAATTCTCTGTGCTCTCTGTGGTGAAATCTAGGCTTATTTCAGTGCAGCTATTTAAAAAAAGGTGGATAAAAATGAAGTGCTCGTATCGGAGAGTCGTGTTGAGTCTGGCAGCGTTGTTGGTGATGATGATGATGTGCGTGACAAACCGCGCAGTAGACAACCTCGTGCGTCTAAACCCTATGGCGTCCTTATCCCTGGTGAGTGCGGCGGCGGGCAAACGCCGCCGGCGGGGCGCGCGCGCCCGGTGGACGACGTGGGCGGCGGTCGCGTGCCTGCTGCTTGTGGCAGTGGCTGGGATAGGAGCCTGTGGCACCAAGCCGCCGGTGGCCGACTTCACGGCCCAGCCAGTGAGCGGGACGGCGCCGCTGACGGTGACCTTCACCAACCAGTCGCAGCACGCAACCGGCTACGACTGGGCCTTCGGCGACGGGGAGACGAGCGCCGAGACAGACCCCGTCCACGTCTACGGGACGGCGGGGGTCTACACGGTGACGCTGACGGCGACGGGGCCGGGCGGCAGCGACGTCAGGGCAGACGTCATCACGGTGCACGAGGTGGTCGAACCGCCGGTGGCCGACTTCACGGCCCAGCCGGTGAGCGGGACGGCGCCGCTGACGGTGACCTTCACCAACCTGTCGCAGCACGCGACCGGCTACGCGTGGGCCTTCGGCGATGGCGGGACGAGCGCCGAGACGAACCCCGTCCACGTCTACGGGACGGCGGGGGTCTACACGGTGACGCTGACGGCGACGGGGCCGGGCGGCAGTGACGCACAGGTGGCGACCATCACGGTGAGCGAGGCGGTCGAACCGCCGGTGGCCGACTTCACGGCCCAGCCGGTGAGCGGGACGGCGCCGCTGACGGTGACCTTCACCAACCTGTCGCAGCACGCAAGTAGCTACGACTGGGCCTTCGGCGACGGCGGGACGAGCGCCGAGACGAACCCCGTCCACGTCTACGGGACGGCGGGGGTCTACACGGTGACGCTGACGGCGACGGGGCCGGGCGGCAGCGACGTCAGGGCAGACGTCATCACGGTGCACGAGGCGGTCGAACCGCCGGTGGCCGACTTCGATGCCGCGCCCAGGTATGGCGAGGCTCCCTTGCAGGTCGTCTTCACCAACACGACTCAAGGGAACGCGACCCATTACCGGTGGGACTTCGGCGACGGCGGCATCAGCCTGGAGACGCACCCGATCCACGCTTACGTGACGGGCGGGACCTACACGGTCACCCTCGTCGTTGCCGGGCAGGGGGGAACGGATACCCGGACGCGCCCGGCTTACGTCGAGGTCGTGCAGGTGGACGAGCGCCCGGTGGTGACTATCACGGCGCCGGCCGAAGGGGCGGTCGTGAACGACAGCGACGTCCCGGTGAGCGGCCTCGTTTCTGACGATGGGACCATCGTCAGCGTGTGGGTCAACGACGTCCCGGCGACGGTGGACGGCGGGAGTTTCGTCGCCACCGTGCCCTTGAGCCGGGGCAACCAGGTGCTCCACGTGGTGGCCCAGGACGACCTGGGACAGGTGGGATTCGCCAGCCGGGTGGTGCTCGTGGACGGCGATGGCCCGATGGTGGGCATCCAATCGCCCGCCGACCGGCAGTCGGTCTACACCCGTTACCCGGCTATGGCGGTTAGTTACAGCGACTTCTACGCCGACGTGGACACGGGCACCTTCGCGGCCCAACTCGTCGACGCCGGCGGGACCGTCACCGACGTGAGCGGCGATTTCTCGGTGGAGGAATCGCACGCCGCCGGCATCCTGGGCAGTCCGTTGGCCGGAGACACGGTGTACACCCTCACCGTCTCGATCGCCGACGTCTACGGCAACGTCGGCACCGACAGCAACACCTTCTACGTGCCGCCCGATCCGGCGACGATCACACCGCCCGCCGCGCCCGAGGGCGCCGGATGGGTGAGCGGCCGCGTCTACGGGTCCGACACGTGCAACGAGCACCTGACAACCTGCGCGGGGTTGCCGGGGGTGCGGGTCACCGTGCTCTCCATCGACCACGAGACGCGGGTGGTGACCGACGACGTGCCGGGCGCCATCGTCACCGGGCCGGACGGGTTCTTCGCGTTCCCCGTCGAGCGGACCGGCACCTACGCCCTCCGTTTCGAGAAGGATGGCTACACCTACGGCCAGCGGGAGGTGGCGGTCGTGCGCGAGAGAAGCACGGCCGTCGACGAGGTCTACCTGACGCCGCTGGATCCCGCGACGACCTACTGTGAGCACGCCGCCAGCTGCCACCACGTGAGCAGCGACGGGTTGATGCAGGTGGATATCCCGCCGGGCGCCATCAGGCCAGGCGAGGCGGTCACCGTCACCGCCACGAATTTCGAACACGTCGAGTTCCTGCCGAGCGGCAGCTTGCCCCCGGGCACGTGGGAGACGTATGCCTTCAACCTGGGCGGCAATTCCGAGATCACGTTCACGCGCCCCATCACCGTCCGGTTGCAGAACTACCGGGAATTTGCCCCCGGCACGCGCATCCCCCTGGGGTACTGGAACCAGCACACCTTACAGTGGGAACACGTGGGTGTGGGTAAGGTGGACGACGCCGGCACCTGGGTCGTGATGTACGTGGAACATTTCTCCAATTTCGACTGCAACGCTCCGGGCTCTCTACCCGGTATAGACGGCGGCCTGGACGATCTCACCAACGAGGACGACAGGTGTTCGGTGAACGAGCCGGGATGCATCATCAACCTCAAATCGGGGCGAATGCGCGAGTGGGTCGAGTTGCCGCCGGTCAACCTCATGGGGCAGGCCGTGGCTCCCAGGTTGGCCTACGACACGAACCGGGCCTATCCATCGGAGGTCATCGACCTGAGCCTGAACGTCGACGTCGATCCGGTTAGGACGCAGGTCTATGGGTATATCCAGTTTGAGTTGTACGTCGAGGGGCAGAAGACCGACAGCATGACCCTGGCAGCGGATCCCGACCGCATGGTGTCGGAGAATCCGGATAGCACGGTGGAGGTCGGGCGCTACCGTTACCTGTGGGACGGGCGCAACGCCCAGGGCAAGCGGCTGCCCCCCGGGATCTACGCCTACGCCGCCAGGTTGAGTGTGCCTTACCGGGGCGAGTATTACTGGTCCAGCACAGGGCGGTTTGGCGGGCCGCCGGACCTGAACCGGCCGACCGGCGTCTTCGTCACGACGACCCAGGATTACCGGATCGAGGGCACCATCGCCCTGAACACCCAGGTCGACAGCGCGCTGGGGAGCGGTTGGGTGCTGGAGGGGCAGCAACGTCTCACCGAGGACGAGGCGGGCCGCATCGTCGTCGCCGCCGCAGGTGAGGTGGACGAGTACTACTTCGAGCTCAAAAACCGGCTGGGCGACGTGACCCAGTACGGGACCGACGAGCCAGCGGTCACCGGGCCGGCGGCCGAGGTCGTCATCGCGCCGCCTCCCGCGAACGGCATCCGGATCAGCGGCACGCTGACGACCGACACCACCTGGGACGAGGGCGCCTACTTCGTCACCGGTGGCGATCTGATCGTCGCGGACGGCGCCACCTTGACCATCGAACCTGGGGTGACGGTCAAGGTGGACCAGTATATGGACCTCGTGGTCCAGGGGGAGTTCCAGGCCCTGGGGACGGCCCTCAATCCGATCACGTTTACGGCCTACACCGATGGTTTCTACGAAGCCTGGGAGCCATACGTCTTTCCCGTTACTCAAAATTACCGGCCTGGTGTAATGGCTGTGGACACCGAGGGTGCCCTTTGGATTGGCCGTGATGAAGAAGGCACGGTCGTTTATCAGTATCATCCCGACTCGGATACTGGGGCCAATTATCACATCCTCGATTTGCCACTTGCTTCACGCATCCAGGACATTGAGGCGGATAGTCAGGGACAGGTATGGTTCGCCACCGATTATGGCGCGGCGAAGTTCGATGGGAGTGACTGGACGGTCTACGAGCCAACGGATGGTGATGGCCCGCTATATGGCGACATGAGCGCGATAGCCATCGACGATGTGTCCGGGCACGTGTGGTTCGGCCTCTCCCAGCGCGGCGCCCAACGCTTCTCACCCGGTGAGGGGCAGTGGGACTATTACGATCTCGTCGACGCGTGTGACGTCGGTCCCGCTTTCGAGGACGTTCCCGTGCGTTCGATTTCCATCGACGGCGATGGACACGTCTGGTTTGGCGCCGAGGCGGGGTTGTGTGAGTTGGCGCCTGGCCAGACACCGGCTGAGGACGTGTGGACCCGGCACAACGACGCCGCCATCACCGTGGTGGCGGCCGACCGGGCCGGCAACGTCTGGATGGCGGTGGACGGAGCCGGGATGCGGGGCCGATTGGCCAATGGGGACTGGATAACTTACACCCAGGCCACGGGCGACCTGCTCAGCGACGATATTCGCGACATCGTCGTCGACGGTCGAAATCGAAAGTGGTTCGTCTACGAGGACGAGTTCGTGGACTATGGCGTCAGCGTCCTCTGGCCTGACCACCAGTCCTGGTTTCACGAGCAAGACCTGCTGCCTGCCGGTATTTGTAAAGCCGTCGCCGCGTCGCCTGATGGGACGATCTGGGCTGGGACGAGCGAGCGGATCAACGAAGAAGGTTACTTTTGGGACAACCGCGTCACCCACGTTCACCAGAAACCCTATCTCAACGAGACCATCAGCGGTGGGTACTGGGGATCCCTCCAGATCGGCGGCGGCAATCCCGGCGACAGCGACGCTTCGCGTTTGAGCCACGTCGTCGTGGAGAGCGGGGGCATCGGCCGGACGCCGGGTGTGTACCTCCACCAGAGCGGGGCGACGCTGGACCACGTGCTGATCCGGGGTTCGGCGGGTGACGGCCTATTCGCCCTGGAGAGCGATGGGCTGACCATGGATACGGTGACCGTCGAGGGTAACGAGGGCCACGGGATCCGCCTCCAGGGGAATAGTGGGACGCTGACGATGATGACAGTGACGACGCGCTACAACGGCGGCTACGGCATCTTCACCCAGGGTGAGGCGACCCTGGCGCTCGACGATAGCGTCGTCGCGGGCAACGCCGTGGCGGCGCGCCTGCCGGCCAACAGCCTCCTGCGGGAGAATACCTGGGCCGACAACCGGCGCAACCACATTGAGTGGGAAGGGGGCACACTGTTTACCTCTACGGTGTGGGACGAGAGTGTAGATCACTACGAAGTGCTCGGTGACGTGACGGTGAGCGATGGCGTGACGCTGACCATCCCACCCAACGCGACCGTCCTTTTTGGCCAGGGACGTCGCCTCCAAGTCCAGGCCGCCGGGACGCTGCACGCCGTGGGGACGGCCGACGAGCCGATCTACTTCGGCCCCCTGGATCCAGACAAGAGGTGGAATGGCGTACGAATCGGAGGCAGCGGTGGGGGCGAGGCGAATCCATCCCATCTCAGCTACGTGATCGTCGAGGGCGCCTATCAAGGGATACGCATTGATGGCGGCGCGCCGGCCCTGGATCATCTGGCCCTGATCGATAATCGCTACGGACTCTACGTCAACCAGGATAGTAGTGTCGTACGGGTCCGGGATAGCAACTTCATCGGCAACGGTACTTGTGACGTTTGCGCATCGTGGGAAAGCAGCGTCGATGTCCGGGAGAACTTCTGGAATAACGTGGGGGGGCCCCAACCTGGCCAGATCTTGGGCAACGACGTGCAATACGTGCCCTGGTTGGAGAAGCCGGTTTACCTGGCCGGGCTGGATTACACACTGACCAATCGCACAGCCACCGACCACGCCCGGTTGCGGTACGAGATCGGCACCGGGATGTACGTACGGTCCTACCCCGACGGTCGGGAGGTCTATTTCGATGGGGAGGGCTACCACCAATACACCCTGGAGCCGGACGGGCGCAAGACGGCCTACGCCTACAACGCCGCTGGCGCGGTCGAGACGATGTCCATCGTGTTGAGCGAAGAAGGACCGGATCGTCTGTGGACGTGGACGTTCGGTTACGACGAGGAGAGCGGCAAGCTGGATCGAATCACCGACCCGGCCGGCCGCGTGACCGAGTTCACCGTGGACCGGAACGGGCACCTGGCCCGGGTCGCCTTCCCCGACGAGAGCGAGCGCCGCTTCTACTACGACGCCCGGGGACTGATGACCCAGCAGGTGGACCCGGCCGGCGCGGTCACCAACTACGTCTACGACGCATACGGCCGCCTGGTCGAGCACCTGGGGCCGCCGCGCGAGGTGTACGATCCCGAGACCGGCCAGACGGTGCACACCCAGGACGTGAAGCGCTTCACGCCCTCGGACACCGCCTACCAGCTGATCAACGACAGCACCGTGGGAGACCCAGAAGCCCCGGCGCCGGCCGTCCTCACCTCGACGCTCCTGGTGGACGGCGTGGCCTACGGGCGCGGCGGCCGGACCGGCCACACCAACAAGTGGGGCCAGTGGCTCGACGAGACCGACGCGCTGGGCCGGACGACGACCTACGAGTGGAACGAAGCCAACCGGGCCACCGGTCTACACTGGCCGGCCGGCAACTGCATGGAAGCTGAGTACGACGAGATGGGCAATCCCTTGCGGGTCTCGCGCATGGGGCCAGCTCAATGTCAGATGAAACCTGTCTATCGCGATCCCGACAAGCAGGAGTCTGCTCTATTGACGTACGAACGGCGCTTCCACCAGGTCAAGACGGTGACCGATGCGCTGGGCCGGACGACGACGTATCACTACGACTACGAGCTCGGCCTGGGCGAGAGTGGCAATCCGGTACGGGTCGAATACCCGCCGGTGATGACCCTGGATGGCGAGGGCCAGCGACGGTTGATGACGCCCACCGTGGAATATGCGTACAATCAGTGGGGATTGCTGGAGATGGAGATCGACGAGCGGGGCACCGCGACCTGCTACGAGTATACCCAGGGGACGCCCGGTGAAGCACACGGTGGTTTCAACCCCCTCTTCGGGCCGGGTGTCGCCCCCTTGCCAGGCCTGCTCACCCAGGTGATCCGGAAGTGTGGCGGGGATGGCGGGGAGTTGATCACGACGTACAAGGAGTTTGACGAGGGGGGCAACCCCACGATGGTGATCGACCCCGCTGCTCGTATCACCCGCTATGCTTACGACGCGTGGGGGCGGGTGATCAGCACGACCAGCCCGTCGGGCATCGTGACCTTGAAAGCGTACGATGGGCGGGGAGATCTGATGCGCCAGATGGAGGATTACACGCCCGATGGCGTCACCGGCCGTAACGCCGTCACCGAGTATGCGTACGACGCGAATGGACGATTAGTTGGCCAGCGCTCGGTCGTCGGCGGCGAGGTGGTGCAAACGGAGAGCGTCTACGACGTCAACGGCAAGCTGGCGCTCCGCCGGGACAACCGGGGCAACGAAAGCGTGTACAC
>DSAR01000220.1 GCA_011046405.1 Chloroflexota bacterium
ACCTGGAGTTTTCCAGTCAATCGTCATTAGAATTCGGAAGTCTCAAAAGGCGCATTGAACAGCCGATTTTGACGTGATAGTCAATCAACTTTGCCTCTGAGATACTCGACGGAAGACTTCCGAATTCTTAAGTGGAAAACTCCAGCTTAAACATCTTCCACATCTTCTCAAAAAGTGGGCGATTGGGATGCTGGTGCCTCAACGCATTAGCGGGCTACAAGCGTCATTGCAGCCCGCTGTCATCCACACACGCATCCACACCGAAACTCACTCCGTCAACATGCCCGACAAGCGACGAAGTGTCCCTCTTTCACCTCATGCAAAAAGGGCTCTTCTTTCGAGCAAGTATCCGTGGCCCGGGGACAACGGGTGTGGAAATTACAACCGGGCGGCGGGTCGATGGGGCTGGGGACGTCACCCTCAAGGAGGATACGTTGTCTTTTACGCTCCAACGGCGGATCGGGCACGGGCACAGCCGATAGCAGCGCCTGGGTATAAGGATGCACCGGGTGATTGTATAGCTCATCCTTCTGGGCCAGCTCCACGATCCGGCCCAGGTACATGACTGCCACCCGATCACAGATGTGCCGCACCATACTCAGATCGTGAGCGATGAACAAATAGGTCAATCCAAATTCTTCCTGTAGTTCTTCTAACAGGTTGACTACCTGGGCCTGGATGGATACGTCCAGGGCGGAGATCGGCTCGTCGCACACGATAAACTCCGGTTCCGAGGCCAACGCCCGCGCGATCCCGATGCGCTGCCGCTGCCCACCAGAAAACTCGTGGGGATAGCGGTTGATGAAACGGGGATTCAGCCGCACCAGGCGCAACAACTCCTGGACCCGCTCCACTTGCTCCTTCCTGGACGCCAGATCGTGCGCCCGCAGGGGCTCGCTGATGATGCGGGCGATGGTCATGCGTGGGTTCAGCGATGCATATGGATCCTGGAATATCATCTGCATACGGCGCCGCATACGGCGTAATTCCTCGGACGAGAGGGTTGTCAGATCCTGCCCATCAAAGACTACCCGCCCATCGGTGGGCTGATATAAATGCAGGATAGTCCGGCCGGCCGTCGTCTTGCCGCAACCGCTTTCCCCCACCAACCCCAACGTCTCTCCCTGGTAGATGTCGAACGTAACGCCATCCACTGCTAGCACGGCGCCCACTTCTTTCTGGATAATGATCCCTTGCGTGATGGGAAAATGTTTCTTGAGTTTTTGGACCTGCACCAAGACGCCGGTTTCGCTCATCGCTCCCTCCCCGTGCTCACGTCCACCCAGCAGGCAATCGAATGCTCGGTTCCCACCAACTCAAGCTGTGGGTTCTCCTGCCGGCACCTGTCGACCGCGAAACGACAGCGCGGCGTGAAGGGGCCAGCCCGGCGGCAGCCCCAGCAGATCCGGCGGCAACCCAGGGATCGTCGCCAGCTTCTCGTCCTTGGATCGGTCGACGCGAGGCACCGATTTCAACAACGACAGGGTATACGGATGGCGGGGATGGGCGTAAATATCGTCCACGTCCCCCTTTTCCACGATGAAACCGGCGTACATCACGATCAACTTCTCCACCAACCCGGCCACGACGCCCAGATCGTGGGTAATCCAAATCACTGCCATCCCCAGTTGATCCCGCAGGTCCTTGACCAGGTCGACGATCTGGGCCTGGATCGTCACGTCCAGGGCCGTCGTCGGCTCGTCGGCGATTAAGACGCTGGGCTTGCACGCCAGCGCCATGGCGATCATCGCCCGCTGGCGCATACCGCCGGAAAACTGATGGGGGTAGTCGCTATAGCGATCCGCTGGTTGTGGAATTCCCACCAGTCTCAATAACTCCACCGAACGCTGGCGGGCCTTCTCTTGCCCCAATCCCAGGTGCACGACTAACGCCTCGCTGATCTGCCATCCCACCGTCAACACCGGGTTCAGCGACGTCATCGGATCTTGAAAGACCATCGCAATATCCCGACCACGGATCTTCTGCATCTCGCGGTCACTCAACTGAATCAGGTCCCGCCCCTGGAATAGCACCTCTCCATCGGCGATCCTGCCCGGCGGGTCCGGAATGAGACCCATCACCGAGAGTACACTGACGCTCTTGCCGCACCCACTCTCTCCCACGATGCCCAGGGTGTCCCCTTCTTCCAACGTGTAGGAGATTCCGTTGACCGCGTGGACGATGCCATCCATCGTATGAAAGCGAGTCGTTAAATTACGAACTTCCAATAGCGCTGTCACGCTTGCCTCCTACTCCGATTGGGCCAATGCCCGGGGATCCAGGGCGTCGCGCAACCCGTCGCCGACGAAATTGATCCCCAGCACCGTCAACAAAATCAACATTCCGGGGAAGAACCACATCCACGGTCTCGTCTCCAGGTGATGGTACGCCTGATCCAGCATGTTGCCCCAGGTGGCCGTCGGGGCCTGCACACCAACCCCCAGGAAACTGACGTAGGCCTCGTTGATGATGGCGCTTGCCACGCCCAACGTCGCGGCGACGACGATGGGGGCGATACTGTTGGGCAGGATGTGCTCGAAGATGATATTCCGGTTGCGAACGCCGATACACCGGGCAGCCATCACGAACTCTTGCTCCTTGAGGGAGAGAAAATTCGCCCGCACGATCCGGGCCAGGTACATCCAACTGGTCAGACCGATGACGACCACGATGATGACGACGCTGCCGCTGAGCGTCCGTCCCAGCAGGTTGAACGTCGGCACTTTCCCACCGAGGAACTTGGATAGGATGATGAGCAGGAAAAGCTGGGGGATGTTCAACATCGCCTCGGTCACGCGCATCAACGCAGCGTCCAGGAAGCCGCCGTAATACCCGGAGAGCGCGCCCACCAGTACTCCGGACGTCATTGAAACCATCACCGCGCATAATCCAATCAGCACGGAGATCTGCCCGCCGTAGATGGTGCGCGCCATGATATCTCGTCCGGTGCCATCGGTGCCAAAGGGGTGTTCCCACGATGGCGGGGAGAATCTGATGGATAGATCGTTGTAATTGGCATACGCCTCGGTGTAAAAAAAAGCGCCCACGGTGACGTATAGTAAAATAAGGGTCAATATGATGACGCCCGCCATTGCCATCTTGTGACGTCGGAAGCGTCGCCAGGCGACCTGAGTCGGCGTGAGCGGCGCTCGCTCGGCCTTGTCCTCAAAAACTTCCCAGGTTACTTGTGTGGTAGCCATATCCATATCTGCAAGCCTCAATTACAAATTTCAATCGTAGCGGATGCGGGGATCGAGAAAGGTATAGGTCACGTCGGTGATGATCTGGAACAGGACCACGAGCACAGAAATCATAAACAGAACGCCCATCAACACCGGCACGTCGGTATCCTTGGCCGCGTTGAAGAAAAGCCGTCCCATCCCGGGCCAGGCAAAGATCGACTCGGTCACGACGGCGCCGCTCATCAGCAATGGCAGGTCCATCCCGATGAGGGTGACCAGCGGCAGCGCGGCGTTTTTTAACGCGTGGCCCACGATCACCAGCCGACCGGGCAATCCCTTGGCGTAAGCAGTACGGATGTAATCCTGGTGGATGACTTCCAACATCTGCGAGCGAATGTAACGGCTGTAACCGGCGATGCTCATAATAGAGATCGTGGCGACCGGCAACACGAGGTGCCGGGCAACCTGCGGGATCGTCTTCCCCACCGATAAATCATACATCCCAACTGTGGGCAAATAGGGCAAACCCCATGCCTTGAAACGCACGGCGAAGACGTACATCAAGATGAGGGCTAACCAAAAAATAGGCATCGAATAACCTACGAAGGAAAAAGCGGTGAAGACGTAGTCCAGCACGGAGTACTGGCGCAAGGCGGAATAAATCCCAATGAAGAGCGAAAGCGCCAGGATCACGATCTCGGCCGTCAGCATCAGGATCAACGTGTTCGGCACCCGTTCGCCGATCATCTCCAGTACCGGCCGGCGCTCCATAAAGGAGGTGCCAAAGTCTCCCCGTAACACGCCGCGCCGCGTGCCGGTCCCATCCGGTATCCCATCGCCATCCACGTCAATCTTCATCCAATCGTTGCCCACCAGCCAGATCAGGTATTGAACCGGGACCGGTTGATCCAAGCCCAGTTGGCGTTTCAATCGCTCCCGGTCTTCGGACCGGGGACGACGGCGTCCGGCGAAAGATGCCAAGGGGTCTCCCATCGCATTGGCCAGTATAAAGAGAATGAGGCTGATAATGATAAGTTGTGGAATAGCTATCAGAAGGCGTCGCACGATATAGCGAAACATCACACCCTCCCATCACGAAACAGAAAACGATCTCCGACGATGTGTTCTGGAAAACAGGGGGAGGGGTCATCCCTCCCCCTGTCATTCATTCACACGACGTCAGTTAGTCGGTCACGGTCCATTCCCAGCAGTTCCAGAAGGGGTCGGCGCCGGAGATTCTGACGTTCTGCAGGCGCGTGTTGAGCGTCCAGATGTCATTATCGTGCCACACGCCCAGCCAGTATACCTGCTCGTTGATGACCCGTCCGATTTCGTGGAACAGCTCGATACGTCGATCAGAGTCGACCTCGGTGGCCTGGGCCTGGACGAGGGCGTCCAATTCCTCGTCACATAGGCCATACCAGTTGTTGCCGTCGGGCGATTCTTCCGAGGGGATCTCGGCGCAGAGCCATTGATCCTCGTTGGGATCAGGGAAATCAGAGGAATCGGACCACTGGGCGATGTCGAACTGCCCGGTGGCGATGGGGCCGCCCTCGCCATAGGAGTTCCAGAAGACGTCGTAGGAACCGTTCTGGATCTCGATCCCAATCCCGACGTCCGCCAGGTACTGCATAGCCACGACCTGGGTCTGCTCGCGTACCTCGCGCCCCTGGGTGGTGACGTAGGTCAAGATGAGATCCACGCCATCCTTGTCGCGGATACCATCTCCGTCGGAATCGACCCAACCGGCCTCGTCCAGAAGTTCCCGTGCCCTATCCGGGTCGTATTTGTAGGGATCGGCGTCGGGATAGGAATAGGGGGTCCCCTCCCACTTGGTGAGCGGGGGATAGGTGCCGCCATACAGCAGTTCCTCGCACACGGCGTCGAAGTCCACCGCGTAGGCAATGGCCTTGCGCACGCGCACGTCTTGCAACGCCGGGTGGCCGTTATCGGCCGCTGTCTCGTCGGTATTGAGGTTGAAGAACCAGCTCTCGTTGTAACCGGAGAGCACGGTATCTACCACGACGTCATCCAACTGCTCGATCTCGGGGATGTCGGCGTAGGAGAGGAAAATGCCGATATCGGTATCGCCGGTCTTGATCGCCGCCATCTGCGACTGGTCATCCGGCACGATCAGGATGTGGACCTCGTCGACGATGGGCCGACCGCGCCAGTAATGATCGTTGGCTTCGTAGATGATGTGGCTCGCCGCCGCCCACTCCCGGACGACGTAGGGCCCGTTGGCGGGATCGCCGCTGCGGTTCCAATCGGCTTCGTCAATAGAACCCGCCGATTCGTAGACTGGGCGCAGGGCATGTTCCGGCATCACGTACTGGAAAATCGAGGTCGCCCAGGGGGCAAAAGGTTCGGTGAAGTTGATGACCAGCGTGTGATCGTCCTCGGCCTCGACGCTCGCCACGTAGGCAGCGTAGGGCCAGGTGCTCTGCACGGTGTTCGCCGGGTCGAGGATCATCTCGTAGGTGAAGACGAAGTCGTCGGCGGTCACCGCTTCGCCATCCGACCATTTGGCATCCTGATTCAACGGCACCCGGATCGTCAGGCCATCCTCAGAAATGAGGCCGTTATCCTTGGTGGGGAACTCGGCCGCCATCTCCAACGAGGGCTCCAGGTTATCGTCCCAGTACCACAGGCCAGGGTTAAAAAGGTCGATCGCCAGACTGGCGTACCACATCCCAGAATAGGCGGTGTTCAAGGAGTCAGGCTCCTGGAAGAAGGTCATCGTGACGAATTTTTTGGTCTCCTCTACCGGTTCCTCGGTTGGCTCCTCCACAGGTTCCGGTTCATCTATAGGTTCAGTTGGCTCCGTCGGTTCAGGTACAGGCGTCTCTTGCGGGCCACAGGCGGATAGCACAAGTGCGGCGACGAGCAGAGTTGCTAATAGCGTGTAAAGCCAGGTGCGTTTCATAACAATTGTCCTCCTCTTCTCTCAATCTATTCGTGGTAACGATTGACAGTGTGGCAGTCTCCAGACCACGCCGGGAAACCGCCCGTCAGCAACAGATCATCCTCGCGTCGATAGACATCACCTCCTCGAGAAGCGTTCCGAAAACGTAATGGCTCCGTTTATCCCTTTTGAGTGCGTTTCATTTTATTTGAGGTCAAGTTTGTAGTAGGCGATTTATCGCCGTAAAAGCGCGCTGAAGCCGCTACCTAGCGCGCGTACTACGAACAAGGCTTGAATCGTTTGAAACACACCCATCCTTTTTACGCACGCCACGTATCGCGCAATACGCGCACCCAATTCTCGTTGGCGATCTTGCGCAAGGCCGCTTCGTCGTAACCGTGAGCCCGCAACGCCTCCACGAGTTTCGGCAATCCGCTCGCGTCGCTGATTTCGCGTGATATTCGGGCTCCATCGAAGTCGGACCCAAATGCCACGTGCTCCACGCCTATCCGCTCCACGATGTGATTGACGTGACGCACCCATACGGACAGTGGTGTGTTATCATCAAATTGGCCATCGGGCCGGAGATCACTCACCTGGAAGTTGACGCCCACAACCCCGCCCGACGCGCCAATGGCGTCCAACTGCTCGTCGGTCAGATTACGGGTCGAGGGGCAGATAGCGTGTGCGGCCGTGTGAGAAGAGACCAACGGCGCGTCCGACAACCGGGCGACGTCCCAGAACCCGCGCTCGTTCAGGTGGGCCAGGTCGATCAAAATCCCCAGCGCATTGCAAGCACGCACCAGTTTGTGTCCGGCATCCGTCAGACCAGGACCGGTGTCGGGGGAAAGGGGAAATCCAAAGGGGACGCCGTGACCAAAGGCGTTGGGCCGGCTCCAAACGATGCCCAGAGAGCGCAATCCTGTCTCGTAGAAAACGTATAGAGCATCCAGATCTGGATCAATGGCCTCGGCGCCTTCGAAGTGTAAGACCACGGCGAGGACACCCTGGTCTAAACAGCTTTCCAACTCGTCCGCACGACGCACGACCTGGATCTGTCCATCAGAGGCCGCCTCCAGGCGGAAAAGGGCCGCCAGCGCCGAAAATGTAAATCGTCGGGCCTCGGTCATCTCGATCGCTGGCGCCATATCGACCCGGTAACCATCGGCAGAAACGGTCAGTGCACCGCCGTAAGACCAATCCGAGCCGCTCGGCGGACAGACAGCGAACATCCCCCCGGCAAATCCTCCTTGACGCGCCCGGGGGAGATCGAGGTGCCCATGATTGCTCTGGAC
>DSAR01000044.1 GCA_011046405.1 Chloroflexota bacterium
GCCGGGCTGCGGGAAATCGGCGATGTCGGGGGCGTCCCCGGCGTCGACGCGGATGGAGATGGAGCCCTCGAACTCCTTGTTGCCGATGTAGTTGACGGTGATCCCGGTGGCCTCCTCGAAAGCGGCCATCGAGCGGTTGAACTTGACCTCGTCGGCGTCGGCGAAGGGGCCATCGACGGTCACTTCCGTGCCCGCGAACTCCCCGGTCAGCGCCCGCTCCAGGTAGCCGCCAGGGGGGTAGTTGAAGTCAACTTCGGGTTTGGCTACAGGTTCTTCCCGTGTAGGTTCTTCGGTTGCTTCCTTTACGGGTGTCTCGGTGGGCGTCGGCGTGCATGCCGTTAGTAGGAGCGCAAAGATGAGCAACAGGCTCAATATGCGCCATATTCTTTGGTTGCTTGACATTTTCTTTTCCTCCTCATTCTCATTTAATGGTTAGATACGTCATTTAGCGATACCGTTTTGCTGGTGGCTAAGGTTTTTGCTCATCACCTCCTCTTTCGATTGCGATTATTGGTGAAGGGCTGGAACGCCGGATTTAAACCGGTTGCAACCCCTCGATGGACTGAACGTGATTGGGTGTTTGAAAGTCTTCTGATCTAGTATGAGGGCGGTGGAGCTGTCGTCTGGCGGATCACCAATTCGGTAGGCAGTATCTCGTGAACCGGATCGATTGCGGGATTCGCTAATGCGTCGAGCAGTAATTCAACGCCTCGACGTCCAGATTCGAACAGGAGCTGGCGCATCGTCGTCAGGCCGACAATGTCGGCTACTTCGACGTCATCGTAACCGATGACCGATAGGTCGTCGGGAACGGTTAGATGCAGGTCGGCGGCGGCCTCCAGGACGCCAACGGCCTGGGTGTCACTGGCGGCGAAGATCGCCGTGGGCCGATCGGTCAAGGAGAGAATCCGCAGCGCCTGGCGTCGAGCCTGTTGGCGTCCGTGTTGATCTTCACCGTAATAGGCGTCTCGGACCTCAATGCCCGCTGATGCCAACGCAGCGCAATATCCTTCGTAGCGCTCCCGGCTGGACGTGAAATTCAATGGATTCCCGATCACGTCGCCGATACTGTCGCCGACGAAGCCGATGCGCGTATGGCCCAGTTCCAGCAAATACTCGGTGGCCGCGCGCCCGCCGGCGAAGTCGTCCACGGTGACCTGGTGTAACATATCCAGGTCTGGGTGGTCGGCGTCGATGAGCACGATGGGGATGTCGGCGTCGGCCAACAGGCTGGCCTCTTCGTCAGTTGGTGCCAGGGAGATAATCAAAACCCCATCGGCGCGTTCGCGATGGGGGATCGTTTCGAAACAGGCCGCCCGCTGTTCGGGCGTCTCGATATTGTGGATGACCAGGTCGTACTGGCTTTGCGAAAGAAGACTGACCGCTCCGTTCAATCGCTCGGAGACGGAGGGCCGGGTGAAGAACGGCACCACGACTGAGACGGCCAACGTTTTCCCCAGGGAGAGGCGGCGGGCGGCGATGTTGGGCACGTAGTTGAGATCTTCGACGATTTCCATGATGCGTTGTTGCGTCTCTTCGTTGACCAGGGGGCTGTCGTTGATGGCACGGGAGACGGTGCCGGGCGAGACGCCGGCGGCCTGGGCGACGTCGCGGATGGTGACTTGTCTTCTGCGTGTCATAGCTGCCTTCCAGGGAGGGGGATCAAACGCGATGAGGATCGAGGTTGCCAGAAACCAGGTTTTTTGAAAAACCTGGTTTCTCTCCCGTCCATTAAACCGGTTTAATTAAATCGGTTTAATGATACCACAGTGCCGGGTCTTTGTCAAGGGTTTTTAAGGTTTTTCCAAGGGATCGTCGGGCGCCATTATTTCGACGCGCTTTCAACCGCCGTGGGACTCGAAGTCAACATTGTCAAGTAGCGCACCGCAGGCCGGGCAGTGACTGGCGCCAGCCTCGGGCGGGAGGTAGTGCTCGCCGCCGCAGGTCGGGCACTGGAGAAAGTGCCGGTTGTCTTGGCCGCAAGCCGGGCAGTAGGCGAAGGCCCGGTCGAGCGGCGCGCCGCAGTGAGGACAGTGACGGGTTAGAGGTAGTGGGCCTTCCGCCGGTGATGTGCCGGGTATGCCCGTGAATGGATGGTCTTGTATCTCGTTTGTCTGCTTTTCCGCCAGATCACCTGGCTGGACTTCTGGACACGATGTGTCTTGTAGAATCTCCGCTCGATTTTGGGATTCGCCTCCGTCGCTCGACACCTCGTCGGGCGGCGTCTCCTCCTGGGGGCGATGGCTCCATCGGTGGGCGATGAGTTGCATGAACAGGCCGACCAGCAGCAAGCCGCCGGTCGTCAACGACAATCCGCGCCAGCGACTCATCAGGCCCAGCGAGAAGAAACCCAGGAATACGCCGGTCAGCACGAGGGTCTGGCGCCAGGTCCGCCGCTGGTCAGTCACACGTCCCAGGAAGGCGAACAGGAGTCCGGTGATGGCGACGATGGCCACCGTTGCGGCTAAGGGGAGTTCCATCACGCCACTGAGGAAGGTCAAACTGGGGTAGAAGAGGAAATAGCCGCAGCCAGCCAAAAGATAGAGCTGAAAGGGCAGCCGGACGCCGCTGAGGCGGTAGGCGCCGGCGAGGCAGACGATGAAGAGCGCCGTCAGCAGGGGAGAGGCGAAGGCCAGCGTGCTCAACGAGTCGCTCAGTTGGGCCACCCGCTGGGCGAAGCTGGGGCGCTCGGGTAGGTTGACCTGGATGTCGCGGTCGGCGATGAGGGCATCGTAACGCCAGGCAAATTGCTTGCCGTTTTCGGTCGTTTCGATACTTGTGCTCGGAAGCGCGTCGTCGGGCGCCTGGGCCCCCTCTATGCCGGTCACGACGATGGCGACGTCCAGGTCTTCGAGGCGGCGACCGTGATCCAGGGTATAGCGGAAACTGCCGATCCCCCTGGCCTGGTAACGCACGGTGATCTCGTATTCGTCTAGCGTTTCAGCTTCAGTTCGCCAGGTGATGGAGCGGAGGTTGTACTCAGCATCGGGAGGTTCTTCGCCGTCGACCAGGAAGTAAACCTTGTTGAGGGTGTCAAGCCCCTCAGGGAAAGGGAAGATCAATTCCAGGGTAGTCGTCGGCGCCGCGCCAGTGTATTGGATGCGATAGACCCCCTCGAAATCCAGGTCGTACACCGTGGCGCTGACGCCCTTGATCTCGTCGTAGCGGGCGTCCAGCGTGGCGTGCACCCGGCAGTCCTTGGCGCCCAGGGTCCCGCCGAGTGTTGGCGCGCCGCCTACCTCAAAGTTGTAATAGACGTTCCATATAGGCATCGACTGGGCCAGATTGAGCCGCTGTCTATCCGCCAACTCGTTCTCTATGTCGGCTCGGTAGGGATCTCGCTCCCCCAGGCCCGAAGCGACGAAGACGAAGACGAGGATGAGCGCGCCCAGTAACATAGTCAGTGCGATAATTGAGAGTCGTTGTTTGATCATTTTTCCTCCTGTGTGTATGTTTGCAAACTTGCAAACTTGCAAACTTGCAAACTTGCCTGCTTGCTACTTAATGTAGCACAGGGGGATGGCGCTGGCGTGGCAGGTATATGGCAGGTTGGTGGCAAGAAAGAGGCGCTAACCGGGGGTGGGGAGGGTGAAAATGAAGCGACTGCCCGGAGCATCTGCTTCTTGGGTGCTTTCAACCCAGATCTGGCCGCCGTGGCCCTCGATCAAAGCCTTGGCAATGGCGAGACCCAGGCCGGCGCCGCTTTCTTGTTCCCAGGCGCTTTCGTTTTTACGAGAGACGTCGGTGCGTGCACGCGAGGGATCGCCGCGATAGAAGCGTTCGAAGACGTGGGGCATCTCTTCCTGGGGGATGCCTGGCCCGGTGTCGGCGACGGTGCAGGTGACTTGCCCGTCGAGCTTTTCCACGCGAATGTTCACCTTGCCGCCAGCCGGTGTGAATTTCAGACCGTTGTCGATCAGGTTGACCAGCACCTGGAGCACCCGGTCGGCGTCGGCCTGGACGAGGGCGGGCTCGGGGGGCGTGTCGGTTTCGACGGCGACGCGGCGTTGCCGGGCCTGGTGCGCCAGTTGGCGGGCGGCCCGTTTGGCAAGCGCGCCCAGATCGAGCGGGCGCCGGTGGAGGTTGAGCTGCCCAACGTCGGCGCGAGTGAGCAGCAGCAAGTCGTTGCTCAGACGGATGAGGCGCTCGGTCTCAACCTCGATGGTCCGCAAGAAGCGAGCGCGGACGCTGGGATCGTCGGCTGCGCCGTTCTGCAGTGTCTCGACGAAGCCTTTGATCGCTGTCAGGGGGGTGCGCAATTCGTGGGAGACGTCAGAGATGAAATTGGCGCGCAAGCGGTCGAGTTGGCGATAAGCGGTGACGTCGTGGCCGACCGCGACGGCGCCCTGGACGAGGCCATCGCTGTCGCGCAGGGGGGTGATCAACAGTTCGAAGACCCGGTCGCGGGCGTTTATCTCGGTGGCGTGAGCTTCGCCGTGCGCCAGTGTCCATCCGATTTCTTCGCGTAGTGATTCTGGGGCAAAGTCAAGAAGTGTCTGGGCCGTACCGTTGACCATGATGATATCACCTGTTTCGTCCACTGCGATCACCGCGTCGGCCAGGCTTTTGAGAATGGTCTCTCGTTGGCGGGCCTGTTCGGATAGCGTCTCGTGGGCAGCGGCGAGGTTGGTGTTCATGCTGTTGAAGGCGGCACCCAACGCGCGCAATTCGCCAGTTGGGGCAAGCGGGATCGGCGGGACCGATTGTCCCCGGGCCAGGGCGATGCTTGCCTCAGTGAGCCGCTGGAGGGGGCGGGTCAGTTGGCGGGCCAGGATAATGCCGGTCAGTCCAGCCAGCAGGATGGCGACGATAGCGCCTCTCACGACCTGGGGGCCCAGGTAATCCGGCAGGAGGCTGAGCGCCAGGCGGGGGAGGGGGCTGGCGACGTAGGCTACGCTGACGACGTTGCCTTCAGCCGCGCGAATGGGGTAGGCGGCGTAGAGAATACGGCGGTTGGGGGCGTCGGGCGAGTCGCGCACGGCAGTGGCTGCTTCGCCTGCCATCGCACTCTGGATTTCGGACCGGTCGATGAGGCTTGCTGAAGAGGCCGCTCGCCCCCGCGAGTATTGCGAAACGATGCCCAGGTTGGATTTCAATTCGTCGTTGAAATCGGAGAGAGTCTCTCGTCTCTCTCTATAGAAGACGCCATTTTCTTCTACGATGTCTTCGATAGGAAGGTCAGGCGTGTCCATTTCCAGGATGACCACACCTTCGTCGTCGATGACGCGCGTGTGGAAACCGGGGAAGACGTTGGTGGCCTGAGAATAGGGCACTGGCGGGCTTTGCTCGCTCTCGTAGCTCTCGCCAAGGCCAGCCGCCTGGATGGTCTGGGCTACCCGGCGGGCCTGGGCCAGCATATTTTCGCGCATGACGTCGAGGAAGGCCCGGTCGAGGGCGCTCCAGGCCAGCGCCGCCGCGACGCTCATTGCCAGCAGGGCCACCAGCAAATAGGTAACGATCAGTTGAGCGTGGATAGATTTGAACATCGTGGGGCTATTGTAGCAGGCATTTGTGTCAGGAACGTGTCAGGGGCGGGCGAGTTTGTAGCCAATGCCGCGAACGGTGACGATAAAATCCACATCAGGCCGGGCTTCGTGTAGTTTGATCCGTAGTCGTTTGACGGCGCTATCGACGGCGCGCTCGTCGCCATAGTAATCCTAACCCCAGACCTGGTCGAGCAGTTGTTGGCGACTGAGCGCCTGCCCGGCGTGGCGAGCCAGGGTCTCCAGCAGATCGAACTCCAACTGGGTGAGGGCGAGGGGGTGATGGCCCATCTGCGCCTCGCGGGCGGATGGATCTATTGTCAGGAGACCGACGCGCAGCGTTTTCTCGGATCGAGCGGTTTCGCTCTTTTGTGGCTGGACGCGGCGCAGCACGGCCTTGACTCGGGCCATCAACTCCCGCACGCTGAAGGGTTTGGTGACGTAATCGTCGGCCCCCAGTTCCAGCCCCACGACACGATCCGCCTCTTCGTCCCGTGCGGTGAGCATAATGATGGGGATATCGCCCTCGCGCCGCAGGGTGCGGCAGACGTCGAGCCCGTCGATGCCGGGCAACATCAGGTCGAGGATGATCAGATCGGGCGATGCCTCCCGGGCCAGGCTTAGCGCTCGATGGCCATCGCGGGCGGTGATGACCCGGTAGCCATGCCGCTGCAGATTGTATTCGAGCAGGTCGATGATCGACCGCTCGTCGTCGATGATGAGGATCGTCTCTTTTTTATTCATTTTCCCATTCACACCCCATCTTCCCCTACTTATCGAGAAGATACTGTCATTCGTCCATTCTTGGGATGCGTGATCTCAAACGATCTGAAAAACGTCCGCTGCTAAGATAGAGATTTTACACCAAGCCGCCGGGTGAGGCAAGCAATCGGTGCGCCATTGAGAGGTCTCTCGCGCCTTTCGTGACTGTTTCGTGCTTTCGTGATCCAGTTCCCTGCCGCTATAAAATCCAGTAGAGAGTCTGCAATCGCGTTGCTTGGACTTGAGACCTGAAGTATAATGCTAACATATAAAATTGGGGTGAGAATGAGGGTTATGGAACCGAGATTATGGAATCGTTGATTGTGGGCGCGCGCGATCTCAACATCAGGTTGACCGACGAGCACCTGGCTGCTTTCGAGATCTGTTATCGGGAGTTGATGGATTGGAACGAGCGTTTCAACCTGACCGCCATCACCGATCACGAGGGGGTGTTGATTCGGCATTTTTTGGATTCGCTTTCCTGTCTCAAGGTGCTTCCACGGGGTAGACTGGCCGATGGAGCGCGGATGATCGACGTGGGCGCCGGGGCGGGATTTCCGGGCATTCCGCTCAAAATTGTGTGTCCGAAGATTCGGTTGACGCTTCTGGAGGCAACGCACAAAAAGGTGGTGTTTCTAAAGCACGTGGTCGACGTCTTGGGTTTGCAAAACGTCGAGATCATTCATGAACGGGCGGAGACCCTGGGGCAGGATCTGACTCACCGGGAGCAATATGATTTCGTCCTGGCCCGCGCTGTGGCCGATATGCCAACGTTGGTAGAATACCTTTTGCCATTGGCGCAGATCGGCGGGATGGCGTTGGCGCAAAAGGGACATGCGGCGGCGGCCGAGGCGCAACGGGCCGAGGTCGCTATCGAGACGCTGGGCGGGCGTTTGCGGCAGTTGGCGCCGGTGGAGTTGCGCGGCCTGGCCGAAACCCGATATTTGGTGGTGATGGATAAAATAGCCAGTACGCCGGAGAAATATCCCCGCCGCCCGGGTATGCCCCAGAAGCGGCCGATCGTGGCGTGATGGTGGGCTGGTATATTGGTAGGTTGGTATATTGGTAGGTTGGTATATTGGTATATTGGTA
>DSAR01000385.1 GCA_011046405.1 Chloroflexota bacterium
CCGGCGAGGGGCCTGCCGCGCGCCAGGACATCGCCGCGCGGCAGGATATATCGGCCGACTACGTCGCACAGCTCTTCCGGCTGCTTCGCGAGGCAGGGCTGGTCGAGGGTGTAAAGGGGCCTGGTGGCGGATATCGCCTGGCCCAGAATCCCGCGACGATCACCGCCGGCGACGTACTGCGGGTGGTGGAGGGGCCTGTGGCGGTGGTACGCTGCGTGCTCCCAGATGACGAACCTTCGTGCAACCGTTTGGACCGTTGCGTGACCTACCCGCTCTGGAGGAGATTGTCGGCAGTGATGAGTGATTTCCTGGATTCGGTCACACTGCAAGATCTATGCGACGAGGCGCTGCTGCTTGAGCTATCCGCCGTGCCAGCCATCGGCCGCGGCGTGGGAGGGGAGGCCTCGTGTACGTAGCACTCGACTGCACGTGACGAGCTCTATCGGCCAACCAACCAGCAAATCAACTGATAAACTAATCATAAGAGGTAACTGCTGCTCAGGCTATGGCACCCCAGGTCTGAAATTGGACACAGATGACACAGATGACACAGATTGACCTTCTTTCCGGATATTTGCCGGCACAAATCTGTGCCATCTGTGTTTGTCTGTGTCCTATTCCCCCTGTGGCTGAGTAGTTACGATCGGGAAACGTTTTGCTCGACCCGCCTGTGGAAAACTCTCGCTTCGGTCTTGACCTAACCTTTCGCCATTTGACGCCTGAGCAATAGGTCTTCGACGCTCAACAGAACCGAGTTTCCCACAGGCTCAATCGGGCCGTGGAAAACCCTCCTGAGTGCCCACGAGACGGCGTGCTCCAGAGGGGAGTAGGCGTCCATGGTCGTCCTGGGGCCACCCCGCCCTGTGGAAAACCCTGGAGTGAAAGGCCAGAAAGCGGGCTTTCACCACCCAGCCCCTTCCCCCGCCTCAGTTTGCCCGCCGGGGCCGGTACTGAATCGCCTCGGCCAGGTGAGCGGTCTCGATCATCTCGCTCCCCGATAGATCGGCAATCGTGCGCGCCAGTTTGAGGATGCGGTGGAAGGCCCGCGCGCTCATCTGGAGCTGCTGCATCGCCGCTTTGACCAGCGAGCGGCCGGTCTCGTCCAGTTGGCAGATTTTCCGCACCTCGGCTGGCCCCATGTCGGAATTGCAGGAGAGTGGCGTGTCGGTGAAGCGCTGCCGTTGGATCTCTCGCGCCCGCTCGACCCGCGCCCGGATAGTGGTCGAGGGCTCGCCCAGGCGCTCGTCGGTCAGCTTCTCGTAATCGACCCGGGGGACCTCGATGTGGATGTCGATCCGGTCGAGAAGGGGACCGGAGATGCGTTTCTGGTAGCGGCTGATCGTGGACAGGCTGCACGAGCACTCGCGCACGGGATCGCCGTAGTAGCCGCAGGGACAGGGATTCATCGCCGCCACCAGCGTGAAATTGGCCGGGAAGGTCAGCGTCCCGGTGGCCCGGGCGATCATGACCTGGTGATCTTCCAACGGCTGCCGCATGACCTCCAGCGTGCGCCGGTTGAACTCTGGCAACTCGTCCAGGAAGAGCACGCCGCGGTGAGCCAGGCTGATCTCACCGGGCCGGGGCCAGTGCCCGCCGCCGACCAGCCCGGCGTGGCTGATGGTGTGGTGCGGCGCGCGAAAGGGCCGGTGGCGGATGAGCGGCGTCTCGGGCGGCAAAAGACCCACGATGCTGTAGATCTTGGTCACCTCCAGCGCTTCGTCCACCGTCATCTTCGGCAGGATGGAGGGCAGCGAGCGGGCCAGCAGCGTCTTTCCGGCGCCGGGGGGGCCGGTCATCAGCACGTTGTGCGCGCCGGCCGCCGCGATCTCCATCGCCCGCTTGACGTGTTCCTGTCCCTTGATCTCCGAGAAATCGGCCGCGTACTCGGGGGGCGGGAAGGCGTCGGGGTCCAGGGAACCGTCGTGGGGTGGAATCGAGCGCAGCCCCTGTAGATGTGCAGCCAGGTGGCCTAGGTGCTCGACCGGGATGACATCCAACCCCTCGATGAGAGCGGCCTCGGGCGCGTCACACGCCGGGACGAAGATCGTCTCCAGCCCCTCCTGGCGGGCCATCGCCGCGATGGGCAGGATGCCGTCCACGTGGCGCACCGAGCCGTCTAACGAAAGTTCCCCCACGATGAGCGCGTCCTCGACCGCTTGGGGCCACGCCTGTTCCGAGGCGATGAGAATACCCACGGCGATGGGCAGATCGTAGGCCGGGCCAGCCTTGCGGATGTCGGCCGGGGCCAGGTTGACCGTGATCCGCTTGCCCGGGTAGACCAGGCTGGCGTTCTTGAGCGCAGCCCGTACCCGCTCGCCGGATTCCTTGACAGCAGCGTCGGGCAATCCTACGATGGTCAGCGAGGGCATCCCCCGCGACGTATCGACCTCAACCTCGACCGGGACGCCATCCAAACCGACCAGGGCGCAACTGGTGACCTTAGCGAGCATAACGTCTCTCCTGAACTGGATTCATTATATGGCCAAGTCGAAAGGTAAGTCGCTGATGTCGCGCAAGCGTCTACCTTGGACCAGGGTTTGTAACATCTCCATCTGATCTTCGTTATTCATCTCACGAATCGCCTCGGTTAATTCAGGCAGGGCGAAGTGATACACGCAATCCAAATCACCTGTGCCCAGGGCTAGAGAAGCGATACGTGTTGGCAACGGTTCGGCCGTGACAGCGACGACATGAGGCAGATGACCCTTTCGGTTTCGAATGAGATTCAACGCTTCGGCACGTGCATTTTGGCTTCTGTCGCTGCGGAGCGTCCACTTGCAGGAGATGCTAGCGTGAAGAATCAGACGAGGGTTTTCTTCAGAGTTTGTCATTCGAAGCGGGGTCAAACGAGCAAGCGAGTTATTTTCATTTATCACCCGCTTTTCTCGATCGATTTCTTCGTCCGACACAGGCCACCGCCCAATGACGATATCGGGTTTAATGATGTAATCGGTGCCCAGCGAGGACGCCAACGTAGCCATCTGTTCCACGATGTTCTCCAATTCGGCCAGATGTTCGTATTGCTCGAAGTCCGAGATTGGTGTTTCAATCGAGTAGTGCCACTGCCCAGGACGAAGATGTTGCAAAAGGTCAAAAGCATTTTCGAGGAAATCTTTGGTAATCACTTCGAACAGATTGCCAGCCGTTTGACCAGAAATAAATTCATAACATATTGGGCAGCCAATTCTTGTCACAATACCCAAAGCTATTTCTCTGCTCGCTCGGCTAGCCTTGTCCGCGAGATTCGGATATTCCGAGGCGCCATCTTTCTTAAACCGCAATACTTCCTCACCGATACGACGATGATAGTCGCCGCGCAGGTTGGCAATGCCCATCTTGTCTCCTCGCATCGTTTAAAAAGCTATTTGTGTTAGGGTTTGTAGAAACCGATGACATATTCTTCATGCATCCGCTGCTGAATCTGGGAGTCGGAATTGACTTTGTTTCCAACTGGCATCATCCTGCGATTACGATCAAGGCGACGCACCCCTATCTTAGGAACTTCAAAGCCGATGGATTGCCCTATATCTGCCAAACATGTCGCCGTCTGGGTATCTTTACCTCGCATCGTAGAACTTCCTACGACGACGAGCGCTGCTTTACCGGGTTTGAGCACGCGATAAAGCTCTCGCAGCATTCGCGTCATTTCAGAGTAATAGCGATGAAGTATACGTCCCTTCTTATCGTCCACGCCTGTGATATCATCGACCACTTTCGTCGTCTTGTCAGGCAAACTCTCATAGTCGATTCCTGTCACAGCTTCGCCGCCAATGTACGCCTTTCGTTTCTGCCCAAGTTCGTCGATTGGATGTTCCATCCACACTAGAGAAAACTTATGCGCCCGCATATAGTCGATGGCCATAGCAGCATAAGGGGGCGAAGTCACAATCAAATCTACAGAGGCGCCATCAAGAGGTAAGTTTTGTGCATCACCGAACATCACCTGAGGCTTTATAGGGCCTTGGCGAACGCCATGCAACCCCTCCAAATTTTGTTTCAATCGTTTTCCAAACTCCTCAATAGGAGAACGCAACGATTTAGTGAGAAGTTTGACGCGAGACGATTCGCTATCGACCAAGTCGTGTCCCAGTACAATTTCACCAGATTGGCTATAAACCACTTTAGCCCGATGGGGACGGGTATGGGCCAGATCGAAGGCTAGTGACACGCCGCCAGATTTTGTGATAATGATGGCTGAGAAGATTGACTTTAGAAAAGACCTTATGGTTACGTCTTCGATCTTTTCTATTTGGGTGATAAGCGCCAATAACTCTAATTGCGTTTCAGACGCAAACCAGTAATTGACAAACCTCCGCGTTTTAGCGCCCCAGCGATTGTTCAAGGCCTCTTTTAGCTGCTTTTGTTCCTGTACGAGCGCCTGTTGAGCTTGCTTGAGCGTTTCATTTCCCAGATCTGCAACCAGTTCTAAATCAAGCGGGGTAACCTTGACTCCAGACAATAGCAAGGCAAGTGGATCAATGTCGAAG
Source organism: Chloroflexota bacterium (assembly GCA_011046405.1). Lineage (GTDB taxonomy): Bacteria > Chloroflexota > Anaerolineae > B4-G1 > B4-G1 > DSAR01. The sequence continues at coordinate 4,488 of DSAR01000385.1, forward strand.
CCAATGCCATATCGTCCAGCTAGATAGGCTTCCACAACCGTCGTTCCAGATCCCGACATTGGGTCAAGAATGATATCCCCTGCACCGGTTAGTCCTTCGATGAACTTGCGTGGTAATTGAGGAGGAAATTTAGCAGGAAAAGAGTGAAAGTTGTGCGAAGCATACCCGCTATCCAACTCGTGAAAATCCAGATCTTGAGACAATAGCGCAATTAATCTCTCCCGGTAATCTGTGGGTAGATCACCCTGGGGAATTGGCGTTTCAGTTGTTTCAAGGGGTAGGGGAATTTGATAGGTAACTGTCATAGAGATTATTAATCACAATCAGCTAATAGTTTTCCAATACGACAATAGTAGTATAAAGGGAACTCGATTGGAAGTCAATCCTGGCAGATCGGTGATCGGTGTATTGGTAGATCGTTAAGTTGCTTGTCAGGAGTAGAGACTTGCCAGCCCTACCAGCCTCGTGTAGAATGACAAGCGCAAGTCGGGATACTGTTTCTGAAGTCATAATGAAGTCATGATCTATTCAAAGGAGGCGCTATCTACGATGGAAGCACTCAAAAAACGTATTCTAGCAGAAGGACAAAATCTGGGGAAAGGTATCCTGAAGGTCGATAGCTTCATCAACCACCAGATCGACACCCACCTGATGTACGAGGTGGGGCAGGCATTGGCCCGCCGCTTTTCCGACGTCGGGGCGACGAAGGTGGTCACGGCGGAGATATCGGGCATCGCGCCGGCCCTGGCGACCGCCTACGCATTGAACGTCCCCATCGTCTACGCCCGCAAGACCCGTCCCATCACGATGACGGGGCCGGTCTTCGTCGAGGTCGCTCCCTCGCACACCAAGGGCCGCGACGTGTTCTTGATGATCTCGGCCGAGTTCCTGCGACCGGAGGATCGAGTGCTCATCGTCGACGATTTCCTGGCCTCGGGGGCGACACTTATGGCCCTGGTGCGCCTGGTCGAGCACGCCGGGGCGGCGTTGGTCGGCATCGGCGCCGCCATCGAAAAGCGCTGCGAGGGCGGGCGTGAGGCCTTGGCGGCCCTGGACGTGCCCATCGTCTCGCTGGCTGTTATCACCGATATGAGTGACGGCCAGATCGTGCTGTCGTGAAAGTTGGAAGGTGAATCATAATGCGTAAGACCTATGAAAGCAATGACACCATCGTCATTCTCGATTTCGGTTCCCAGTACACCCAGTTGATCGCCCGCCGTGTGCGCGAGGAGAACGTCTACTGCGAGCTTTTCTCCTGGGATGCGCCGCCCGAGGATGTGCTGGCGCTGAACCCCAAGGGCTTCATTCTCTCCGGCGGCCCGGCCAGCGTCTATGCCCCCGATGCGCCCCATCTGCCCGGTTACGTGTTGGAGCAGGGGGCGCCGGTCCTGGGACTGTGTTACGGCCTGCACCTCCTGGCTCGTCGCCTGGGCGGGCGAGTCATCCCGGCCGACAAACGGGAATATGGCCCGGCCCAGGTCGAACTACTTGGCCCGGAAAACCCACTCCTGTCCAATCTCCATCCTCCAACCTCCACCCTCCAAGTCTGGATGTCTCACGGCGATAGCGTGCGCTCGTTGCCGCCCGGTTACGAGATCCTGGCCCGCAGCGCCAACTCGCCGGTGGCCGCGATGGGCGACGTCGCTCGAGGTATCTACGGCATCCAGTTCCACCCCGAGGTGGCCCACACCGAGCGGGGCGCCGAGATTCTGCGCAATTTCGCCGTCGAGGTCTGCGGTTGCCGGCCCGATTGGACCCCCCAGACCTTCGTCGACCGGGCGGCGGCGGCGATCCGCGAGCAGGTAGGAGATGGTCAGGTGGTATGTGGGCTCAGCGGCGGGGTCGATTCCGCCGTCACGGCGACGGTGGTCCACCGGGCCGTGGGGGATCAATTGACCTGCATCTTCGTCAACCATGGCCTCCTGCGCCAGGGGGAGCCAGAGCAGGTGGTGCGCACGTTCCGTGAGAAGCAGGGCATGCGGCTGGTCGCCGTGGACGCCACCGAGGAGTTTTTGAGCGAGCTGGCGGGCGTGACCGATCCGGAAAGGAAACGGCGTATCATCGGCGAGCGTTTCATCCGTGTCTTCGAGCGGGAGGCGGCCAAGCTGGGCGACGTGCAGTACCTGGCCCAGGGCACCCTCTATCCCGACGTCATCGAGAGCCGCGGCCCCGAACGCCAGGCGGCAGCCCGCATCAAGACCCATCACAACGTGGGTGGATTGCCGGAGGATATGCGCTTCGACCTGGTCGAACCGCTGCGCTATCTCTTCAAGGACGAGGTGCGCGCGGTCGGCCAGGCGCTGGGCCTGCCGGAGGAGATCGTGTGGCGGCAGCCTTTCCCCGGGCCGGGATTGGCCGTCCGCATCCTGGGTGAGGTCACCTGGGAGCGGTTGGAGACGCTGCGGGCGGCCGATGCGATCTTCCTGGACGAGTTGCGGCTGGCGGGGCTTCTGCGAGACGAGACGCAACAGGCCTTCGCCGTGCTGCTGCCGGTGCGCAGCGTGGGCGTGATGGGGGACGAGCGAACCTACCAGGACACCATCGCCCTCCGAGCCGTGACGACCGAGGATTACATGACCGCCGACTGGGCCCGGCTGGATTACGATCTATTGGCCCGGGTCAGCAACCGGATCGTCAACGAGGTGAAGAGGGTCAATCGCGTGGTCTACGACGTCACCTCCAAGCCGCCGGCGACGATCGAGTGGGAGTAGCGGACGTGGATTTTGGGGAGATGCCGTGATCGACCTGGTCTACGTGTTGCGTCGCACTGGCGAGATCACGTGGCGCTACAAGTCCTTGTGGGTGCTGGGCTTGTTGGCCAGCCTGGGCGGGGTGGGGCAATGC
>DSAR01000306.1 GCA_011046405.1 Chloroflexota bacterium
AAAGTCGGCCTACGCCGACTATAAACTAACCTGCGAAGGCAGGTTTTGCAGTGCGTGATTTTTACGCGCTGTAGCCACGCGGTTTTAACCGCTGTGCGCTGTAATGTGCCATTGTCAAATTAGAGACTCTATTGAAAAAAGGTCATCTTAGCATAGAGCCACATACACACCGTGCGAGCACAACGCACTCTCAGGGATTATACCGCATATCGCTTTCCCCGACAATGGAAACCCCAACGCCGGACGTCGGCTCGTCTTCCTCGATAGGTTGAGCGAGCGACGCCCGGCGCTGTTCTCTTTTTCGCGACGCCTGGCCTACAGAACCTCTGCAACAGAACCTCTGCAAGCGCCTTTTACGACGCTTCTTCGAACACGATCTCGTCCCCGTCGCCTACACGCACGACGTCCACGCGCACCGCGTCCCCTTCGCTGAACTCGCCGCGCAGGAGCGCCAGCGCCAGTGGATCCTGTACCTCTCGCTGGATGACGCGCTTGAGCGGGCGGGCGCCGTAGACCGGGTCGTAGCCCACCTCCGCCAGGTGACGCCGGGCCGCGTCGCTCAGTTCCAACCGCACGTTGCGTTCGGCCAGCAGCCCCCGCAGGTGGCGCATCTGGATGTCGACGATCTGCAGCAAATCCTCCTTGGACAAACTGCGGAACAGGATGATCTCGTCGATCCGGTTCAGGAATTCGGGCCGGAAGGTACGGTCCAGTTCCTCCATCACCTTGTCGCGGGCCTCCTCGGCGCCCAGTTCCTTGATCCACCGGCTGCCAGTGTTGGAGGTCATGATGACGATGGTGTTGGTGAAATCGACCGTGCGTCCGTGTCCGTCGGTCAACCGGCCCTCGTCCAGCAGTTGGAGCAGCGTGTTGAAGACCTCGGTGTGAGCCTTCTCGATCTCGTCGAACAGCACCACGCTGTACGGACGCCGCCGGATCGCCTCGGTCAGTTGACCACCCTCGTCGTAGCCCACGTAGCCGGGAGGCGCGCCGATGAGGCGCGAGACGGTGTGCCGTTCCTGGTACTCGCTCATATCGATCCGCACCATGGCGTCCTCGGTGTCGAACAGGAACTTGGCCAGCGCCCGCGCCAACTCCGTCTTGCCCACGCCGGTTGGCCCCAGGAAGATGAAGGTGCCGATGGGCCGGTTGGTGTCCTGTAAGCCCGCCCGCGCCCGGCGCACCGCGTTGGAAACCGCCTCGACCGCCTCGTCCTGCCCGACCACGCGCCGGTGGAGCGCCTCTTCCATCCGCAGTAATTTCTCCACCTCGCCCTCCAGCAGCTTGGCGACGGGAATGCCCGTCCACTCCGAGACGACCTCGGCCACGTCCTCCGAATCGACCTCCTCCTTGAGCAGCGGCCGCTCCCCCTGCAACTCGTGCAGGCGTTGCTCCTGTTCCTGCAATTGCTGCTCCAGTTCGGTCAGCGTGCCATACTGCAATTCCGAGGCGCGGCCGTAGTCGGCCGCCCGCTGCGCCTCCTCGATCTGATGGCGGACCCGCTCGATCTGCTCCTTGGTGCTGCGGATGGCCTGGATGGCCTCTTTTTCCTGCTCCCAGCGGGTGCGCAGGACCTTGCTATCCTCCTGGAGGTCGGCCAATTCCCGCTCCAATTTCTTGAGCCGTTCCTTGCTGGCCTTGTCCTTCTCCTTCTTCAGCGCCTCCCGCTCGATCTCGAGCTGCATGATCCGCCGGTCGACCTCGTCCAGCTCGGCTGGCTTGGAATCGATCTCCATCCGCAGTCGCGAACCGGCCTCGTCGATCAGGTCGATGGCCTTGTCCGGCAACTGCCGGTCGGCGATGTAGCGCTCACTGAGCGTGGCAGCGGCGATGACGGCGCTATCCTGGATGCGCACGCCGTGATGAACCTCGTACCGCTCCTTCAGGCCCCGTAGGATACTGATCGTGTCCTCTACCGAGGGCTCCTCGACGTAGACCGGCTGGAAGCGGCGCTCCAGCGCGGCGTCCTTCTCGATGTGCTGGCGGTATTCGTCCAGCGTCGTCGCGCCGATGGCGTGGAGCTCGCCCCGCGCCAATTTCGGCTTGAGCATGTTGCTGGCGTCCATCGCGCCCTCGGCCGCGCCCGCCCCCACGACGGTGTGCAACTCGTCGATGAAGAGGATCACCTCGCCGGCGGCGTCGGTGATCTCCTTGAGCACCGCCTTCAGCCGCTCCTCGAACTCGCCCCGGAACTTGGCCCCGGCGATCAGCGCGCCCATGTCCAGCGCGACGATCTTCTTGCCCTTTAGCCCTTCGGGGACGTCGCCGCGCATCACGCGCTGGGCCAACCCCTCGGCGATGGCGGTCTTACCGACGCCAGCGTCGCCCACCAGCACCGGGTTATTCTTGGTGCGGCGGCTCAGGATGCGCATCACGCGGCGAATCTCGTCGTCCCGCCCGATGACGGGGTCCAATTTCCCCTCCCGCGCCATCTGGGTCAGGTCGCGCCCGTACTTCTCCAGGGATTGGTAGGTCACCTCCGGGTTCTGACTGGTGACCCGCTGGCTGCCCCGGACCGTCGTCAGCGCCCGCAGGACGGCGTCCTCGGTCACGCCGTGAGCCGCCAGGAAGCGCGCAGCCTCCCCGCCGTGCGATCCGGTGAGAGCCAGCAGCAGGTGCTCGGTGCTGACGTACTCGTCGCGCATCCGCTGGGCGATTTTCTGCGCCTCGTCCAATGCGCGACTCAACTCTCGCGAGAGCCCCACCTGGGTCGCGCCGCCGTAGACCTTGTGCTTGCGTTGGATTTCCCCTTCCAACGCCAGCGCCATCTCGGCCGGTTGCCCCCCGAGTTGTTTGATGATCTGGGGGACGATGCCCTCTGACTGGCGCAGGAGCACCAACAACAGATGCTCGGACTCGATTTGATTGTGACTGTATTCGCCGGCCAACGATTGCGCGCCGACGATGGCTTCTTGTGCTTTCTGTGTAAATTTGTTTAGATCCATAGACAATATCTCCAATTTTGCTACCGGTCACTTTTGCAAAGTTAGGAGTTGCGCAGTTGGCTCATCAACAACCGGAATTAGCCACGAATTTCACGAATTGACACGAATTTTGCTTTTCTATTCGTGCAATTCGTGGCAGAGAAAGCCTCAACTGCGTAACTCCTAAAAGTTTGCTTTTCTGATCACGAATGACACGAATCGGCGAATTTCACGAATATTTTTCAACGTCTGGAAAACTCCAGGTAACGGTTCAGGCCAAGGGAGCATGGGGCACAGATTTTCACAGATTCACACAGATTGAGGCTGTCAAGCAGGCCTTACTTGGCACTCGATGGAAAAAATCCGTGCAATCTGTGTCCCATCGTCCAATCACCTGAACGCTTACAACTCCAGAACAGTCCAACAGATTTATGTCACAGGACTATTTTACCATACAATGATTAGAGAGATAATAACGTCTTGTCATTTACGTAAGAGATTTGTTAGAATTGGATTTGCCGGCGTCTTGCTCTTGTCAACAGCGTTTTTCCAGGTACAATAAGGTTTTACTCGACATATTGCCATAAAGGAGCACACGATGCAGGCTAATTTTGACCAACTTTGTATCGATACCATTCGTACGCTGACGATGGATGCCGTTGAAAAGGCCCAGTCGGGTCATCCGGGCATGCCGATGGGGATCGCGGACGTGGCTTACGTGCTGTGGACGCGTTTTCTCAAGCATAACCCCACCAATCCTGTTTGGCCTAATCGAGACCGATTTATTCTCTCTGCCGGGCACGGTTCGATGTTGTTATATAGCCTGCTTCATCTCACCGGCTACGATCTGCCGTTGGAAGAGATCCGGCGCTTTCGACAATGGGGCAGTTGCACGCCCGGTCATCCGGAGTGGGGGTCGACGCCTGGCGTGGAGACGACTACCGGGCCGCTGGGGCAGGGATTTGGCAACGCGGTCGGCATGGCCATCGCCGAGCGCTTTATGGCGGCCACGTTCAACCGTCCGGATTTGTCTATTTTCGACCATTTCACCTACGTGCTGGTCTCCGATGGCGATCTGATGGAAGGGCTAAGCTACGAGGCGGCCAGCTTGGCGGGCCATTTGGGCCTGGGCAAGCTGATCTGTCTCTACGACGATAATGACGTCTCCATCGAAGGCTCGACCGACATCACGTTTACCGAGGACGTCCCCGCTCGGTTCCGGGCGTGTGATTGGCGCGTGCAGGATGTGGATGGTTACGATCTGGCGGCCATTGAGGCGGCGATTCGGGCCGCCCAGGCAGAGACGGCGCAGCCTTCTCTCATTATCTGTCACACACACATTGGTCATGGCAGCCCCAACAAGGAAGATCTGGCAGATTCGCACGGCGCGCCCCTGGGAGAGGATGAGGTGCGTCTCGCCAAGGAGTACCTGGGATGGCCCGCCGAACAGCAGTTCGTCATTCCAGAGGTGGTGTTGCCAGTGTTCCGGCAGGCTGTCGAGCGTGGACGAGAGGCAGAGACGCAATGGCAGGAGACGTTCGAGCTCTACCGGCGCGAATATCCAGAGGAGGCAGCGACCCTGGAGATGCTGTGGGCGGGTGATTTGCCGGCCGGTTGGGAGGACGTGCTACCCACATTCGATGTGGCTGATGGTCCGCTGGCGACCCGCCATGCCTCGGGAGCTGTGTTGAACGCGCTGGCGCTGGTCTTGCCGACGCTCATCGGTGGGGCGGCTGACCTGGGCCCTTCCACGAAGACGTTGCTCCGTGATTACGCCGACTTTCAGCGCGAAACGCCCGGCGGGCGCAACCTGCGCTTCGGTGTGCGCGAGCACGCGATGGGCAGCATCGTCAATGGGATGGGGCTTTATGGCGGGTTAGTGCCTTATTGCGCCACGTTTTTCGTCTTCCTGGATTATATGCGCCCGCCGGTGCGGATGTCGGCCCTGATGGGCGTTCCCGTCATCTACGTCTGGAGCCACGATTCGGCCTGGATCGGGGAGGACGGCCCCACCCATCAGCCCATTGAACACCTGTTGACCCTGCGGGCTATCCCCAACCTGACTGTTATTCGGCCGGCCGATGCCAACGAGGTATCCGCGGCCTGGCGGATGGCGTTGAGCCGCCGCGATGGTCCCACGGCGCTGATTTTTACCCGCCAGAGCGTGCCGGTGTTGTTCGAAACCCGGCGTCCAGCCAGGGAGACGGTAGGCCGCGGGGCCTACGTACTGGTGGATAGCTCCGGTATCCCCGATCTCATCTTGATTGCCACCGGTTCTGAGGTTCACGTCGCGCTGGCGGCGCGAGACCTGCTGGCCCAGCAGGGCGTCGGCGTGCGAGTGGTGAGCATGCCGAGTTGGGAGCTCTTCGACGCCCAACCGCCTTCTTATCGAGATTTCGTGTTGCCACCTCTCGTCAAGGCCCGGCTGGCTATCGAGGCTGGCGTGACGCTGGGATGGGAAAAGTACGTTGGGCTTGATGGAGAGGTGCTGGGGTTGAATCACTTTGGCGCCTCGGCCCCTTACCAGGTCTTGATGGAAAAGTTTGGCTTTACCGCCGAAGGGGTCGCCGAGTGGGCCTTGCAGATCCTGGCACGGATGAAGACATGACCGGCGAGGCTTCATTTCCGCTCACGTACGTTGGATATTACGACAATGAATCCCGGCCGGTGTGCGGTGTGGCCCCGGTCGAAGAGCAGGTGGCGCTTTACGTCAACGGGCAGCTTTTGGTGAGCTTGATGTGCACACCGACGTATTTAGAGGAATTGGCGTTGGGATTTCTTTACAACGAGGGATTGATCGAGGGCCTTGACGACGTAGTCGAATTGCAGATCTGTGGCGATGGACGTTCTGTGGACGTTTGGCTGACCTACGACCTCGATATGCCCTCTCATCGCGTCATCACGTCCGGGTGCTCTGGCGGCACGACGTTCGAGGACGTGTCTGACGTTCATCATCATCCCGTCCGGTCCGATCTGCGCGTGACACCTCGCCAGGTGACGGAGTTATTGAGTGCATTGGCCGAGTCGTCGCGCATCTACCGGCGAACTGGCGGCGTTCACGCGGCCGCCTTGGCCGACGGCGAGTGCCTGGTGTGCGTGGCAGAGGACGTGGGACGTCACAACGCGCTCGACAAGGTAGCCGGCGTCTGCCTGCGTTGTGGGCATCCCACACGTGATCGGATCCTGTTAAGTAGTGGGCGAATCAGTTCCGAGATGGTGACCAAAGCAGCGCGGATGGGCGTTCCTGTGCTCGTTTCGCGGACAGCTCCCACGTCGCTCTCGGTGCAACTGGCGCGAGCGTGGGGGATCACGCTGCTCGGCTACGTCCGGCGGCACAGCTTCCGAGTCTATGCAGGTGAGGAGCGGGTGGTGACTGACTGAGTTCGATGCGGGCAAGTTGTCTTGAGCGCCTCCAGCTTTTTGGCCTGGAGGCGCTTTTTTATTAGAGCATACGCCTCTTGACATAGAACGTATGTTCTTGTATAATAAGGTCGCTTTTCAATGCAGGTATCGGGATCTGGAGCAACGCTCGCGTGCGATGGTCGCTGCGTAGCTTGATTCGAGTTGGCTCTGGCTCGTCCAGCTTAGGAGGTCTAGATGACACAGACATCAAGTACCCATGAGTATTTATCCGAGAGACAGCAGAATATCCTGGCATTTTTGAACAGATACATCGGACAGCATGGCTATCCCCCTTCCATTCGAGAGATTGGAGACGCGGCCGGGATCAGTTCCACCTCCGTGGTGAGCTACAACCTGGATCGTCTGGAGGAAAAAGGTTACATCGACCGCGAACCGGATGTCTCGCGAGGGTTGCGATTGACGTCAGACGCAGACGCCTACGTGGATGCGGGTAGAGATGCCGTTATCCAGATCCCGCTGTTGGGGCGCATCGTCGCCGGTGCGCCCATCCCGGTGCCCGAGAGCGATTTCTCCTTGATGGGAGATGATACGATCGAGCTGACGCGCGACCTGCTCGGCGATCCGGAGAACCTGTATGCATTGCAGGTCGAAGGAAATTCGATGATCGATGCATTAGTCCACGATGGCGACGTCGTCGTGATGCGGCACCAGCGGCGCGTCGAAAACGGAGAGATGGCTGCGGTGTGGCTCAAAGATAGCGGCGAGGTGACCCTCAAACGCTTCTATCACGAGGGCGGGCGGGTGCGGCTTCAGCCGGCGAACCCCACGATGGGGCCGATTTACGTGGATGATCCCCGCATGGTCGAAGTTCAGGGTAAAGTGGTCATGGTCATCCGGCAACTGCATTGAGCGAATCAGCGAGTTAGCGAATCAGCGAGTCAGCGAGTCAGCGAGTCAGCGAGTCAGCGAATCAGCGAATCAGCGAATCAGCGAATCAGCGAGTCAGCGAATCAGCGAATCAGCGAATCAGCG
>DSAR01000380.1 GCA_011046405.1 Chloroflexota bacterium
CTGGCGGGGTGGGGCGTGAAGGTCAAAACGACGGCGACGTGCTCGTCAGCGTGAGCCGTCTCTACCAGGCGATTGATGAGTTTCTGATGACCGAGGTGAATGCCGTCGAAGACGCCGACGGTGAGGTGCGAGCGGGCGCTAATTCTGGCCTCGGATAGGTCGTGGACGGTGCGCATAGTCTTTTGAATCGTCAGTTGGCTTGGGATGAAGGGGAAGGAAAGACTTTTTTTGGGCGCCACACGTTGGCCTGTGCATCGTAGATGACGAGCGCTAAAAATTCTCCACCTGGCCCGTAGGTCCGAGCCAATTTTTCTCCCCCCGACGCTCGGACGTCTTGTGAGAGCGTCACATTCGATGAAGTGGTCGAGACAGTCTGTCCCGTACAGATTTTCTGAGCCTCGTCGTCCGCCAGGTGAAGGGCGGGAAAATGGGAGAGCGCTGCGTCGATGGATTGCACGCAGTCGCTCCACCGCCCTTCCCTGGCCCATCGCTCGAAATCCTCAATTTCCACACTGTCTTCCAGGTGAAATTTGCCGCTCGCCAACCGGGTCAATCCCGTGAGATGTGCGCCGCAGCCGAGAGCCAGACCCAGATCGTGGGCGAGTGTCCGTACATAGGTGCCGGAGGAACAGACGACTTTCAGCGAGCAGTTGGGGGGATGCCAGGCCAGCAGCGTCACTTCAAAAATCTCAATCGGGCGCGGGTCTCGTTTTACCTGAACGCCCTCCCGGGCCAGGCGATGAAGCGGCGTGCCGTGGTGTTTTACTGCAGAGTACATCGGGGGTATCTGCTCAATGGTGCCCCGGAATGCGTCCAGGGCAGTTTCGACCTGCTCGCGTGTGCTCTCGACCGCTGCCGTGGAGATGACCTCTCCTTCAGCGTCGTAGGTGTCGGTGGTGATCCCCAGTCGCAATTCGGCCCGGTAAACTTTCCTCCCGGGCATCAGGTATTCGACGATGCGAGTGGCGCGCCCGATGCAGATGACCAACACACCGGTCGCCAAAGGGTCCAGGGTGCCGGCGTGCCCCACGCGACGAATGCCGGTGGCGGAACGGACACGATTCACCATATCGTGAGAGGTCGGGCCGCTTGGTTTGTTTAGGTTGAGCACTCCATCCATATGACGTTGGCGCCTAAACCAATAAAGTCTTCTCTTGGGGTAAGGATTTTCAGGTGAGAAAGGTCTGTTGTTTCATCCAGGTTAGGATTGGCGTTGTTGTGTCAGACTGGCCCTGAGGGCGGTCAAGATGCGCTCGCGCGCCTCGTCGAGTGGGCCTGGGACGTTGCATCCGGCGGCGAGAGCGTGGCCGCCGCCGCCAAACTGGAGGGCCACTTGGGCGACGTCGAAACCAGGCATGGCCCGGAGTCCAATCTCGATTTGACCATCTTCCCGCTCGACGAAGATGGCGGCGGCGTCCATATCGTCGGCGCTGATGAGGAAGCTCACCAGCCCAGCGTCGCCATTCCCATTGTAGCCGCTTTTTCGGCGCATGGCTTGGGAGATTTGAGCCCAGATGATGCGGTTTTCCTCTTCAGTTTGCATGGAAGCGAGCGCCTCTTTCCACAGGAGAATGGCAGCCGTGGGACGGCGTTCGAGGGCGTGTTGCGTGATGTAGGTGAGCGACGCGCCGGCCTTCATCAGTTGGAGCGCAATTTCCATCACCTGGGGTGTAACGTTGCTGGTGCGGAACCCCCGGGTGTCGGTCACGATACCGGTCAGCAGGCTCGTGGCGATCTCGGCGTCTGGCGGGATGTCCAGGTAACGCAATAGCTGCCACACGACCTCGGCGGCTGAGGAAGCGTCTGTATCGACCAGGTTGACGTCGCCAAAATACAGGTTGGTCAGATGATGGTCGATGTTGAGGAGCGGAACGTCTCTGAAGCCGGCCAGTTGTGTGAAATGGCCCAGGCGGATTGTATCCGAGCTATCCAACGAGATGACGGCGTCGAAACGCTCGTTTACCTCACTGACAACCGACTCGGATCCAGCCAGGTAGTCAAATCGATAGGGGATGGGATCTACACAGGCCAGGATGGGATCGTGGCCTCTCTGGCGCAGTGCACGCCCCAATGCCGTCAAACTCCCGATGGCATCGCCATCGGGAGATAGATGACAGATCAGCAAGGGCCGTCGTGCTGACTCGATCAGTTGACGCGCTTGTTCCAGGCTGGCTGGGTCAAGCGAGGAATGCGTCTTCGCCTGTATCGTCGTCGTCGTCGTCGTCGTCGTCGTCGTCGTCGTCTTCTTCTTCACTTTCTTCACTGATTTCCAATTCTTCGAGAAGGCTTAAAAGATGTTCGCCGTGTTTCAGGGAAGGATCATAGTGAAAGACCAATTCTGGCGTGTTACGCAATCGGAGCCGGTTTCCTAACTCGCGCCGGAGCCACCCGGCCGCACTGTCTAGTCCGGCCTGGGTCTCGGCCTGTTCCTCCTCGTCGCCTAAGATGCTGAAGTACACGTCGGCCCGTTTGGCATCGGGCGTCACTTCGACGCTGGTGATCGTGACGATCCTGAGGCGGGGATCATTTGCTTTTCGGTTCAATAGTCTGATCAGATGAGTGCGGATGAGATCCGAGACTCGCTTTTGGTATTTGGTTCCCATGGGGTCTCCGTGTTCCTCTTTTGGACTCTGGCTCGTCCAGATCATACAACGCCAGATCATGCAACGCCAGATCATGCAACGCCAGATCAGGCAGCACCAGGTCAGGCAACTTCTTCCCGTTCTTTGACGTAAAACTGTAGCATATCTCCGACTTCGAAATCGTTGAAATCATCCAGCCCCACGCCACATTCGAAGCCTGTCCGTACCTCACGCACATCTTGCTTGAAGCGCTTGAGCGAAGAGACGTGACCGTCGTGTATCAACTGACTGTCTCGGATGACGCGTACTTTTGCGTTTCTACGCACCTCTCCCCTGCGCACGAAGCAACCGGCTATCGTGCCAGTCTTTGGTATGTGGAACGTATCGCGAACCTCCGCCTCGCCAATGATGACGTCTACGTAGGTCGGTTCCAAGAGTCCTTTCAACGCTTTGTCTACCTCGTCGACGATGTGGTAGATGATGTCGTAGGTGCGGATATCCACTCCTTCGTTTTCTGCCATACGGCGGGCGGCTGGATCGGGGTGAACTTGGAAACCCAGGACGATGGCCTGAGAGGCGATCGCCAGGTTGATGTCAGATTCGTTGATGTTGCCGGCAGCGGCGTGAATGATGTTGGCTTTCAGATCCTCGTTTCCCAGTCCTTCCAGCGAGTTGACGATAGGTTCGATGGAGCCTTGAACGTCGGTCTTGAGGATCAAGTTGAGTTCTTTGATCTGCCCGGCTTGGATACGGCTGGAAAAGTCATCCAGGGTGAAGGCTTTCACCGGTCTGGCTTCCCGGGCTTTCTTTGCCTCTTCTCGCTTGGCGACGATGGCGCGGGCAATTTGTTCGTCAGGCACTACCTTGAACATATCGCCAGCATTGGGGACGTCCGAAAGACCCAGGATCAGGACCGGCGTCGAGGGCGGGGCTTGTTCGATGGAACGCCCCTGTTCGTCGAACATGCGGCGCACCCGCCCCTGGGCCAAGCTGGCGACTACGACGTCTCCAACATGTAACGTGCCGTTTTGCACCAACAACGTCGCGGTTGACCCACGCGTGCGATCCAGTTGACCCTCAAGCACGGTTCCCACGGCCGGTCGATTGGGATTGGCTTTGATTTCGGTCGAATCGGCCACGAGCAGGATCGCTTCCAGCAGGTCTTCCAGGCCGGTCTTCTGTTTTGCCGAGACCGATACGCACAACGTTTCACCTCCCCAATCGTCGGGGACGAGGTTCATTTCGGCCAATTGCTGCTTGACGGTTTCCGGCTGGGCTGTTGCTTTGTCGATTTTATTGAGGGCGACGATAATCGGCACCCGGGCGGCTTGGGCGTGATTGATGGCCTCGACCGTCTGGGGCATCACCCCATCATCGGCTGCGACGACCAGGACGGCGATGTCGGTCGTGTTTGCGCCTCGAGCCCGCATAGCTGTAAAGGCCTCGTGACCGGGTGTATCGAGAAAGGTGATGGAACGCCCGTTGTGCTCGATTTGATGCGCGCCGATGTGTTGGGTAATGCCGCCAGCCTCGCTGGCCTGGACGTTGGTCTCGCGCATCGCATCCAGCAATGATGTCTTGCCATGGTCGACGTGACCCAAGATGGTCACCACCGGTGCTCGTATTTCGAGGTCTTCGGGCGCCTCACTCGCATACAGTCGTTCCCAGAGTAACGCGGGGCCTTCTTCGTCTATCTCTTCACCGATGGGCGTCTCCTCTTTGGCCTGAAAGCCCATCTCCTCGGCGACAACGGCTGCGGTATCGAAGTCTATCTGCTGATTGATGTTGGCCATTACACCAGCCTGCATCAGTTCTTTGATCACAACGATGGGGCTGAGGTCTAGCGTTTCAGCTAATTGACGTACCGTCAAGAAGTCTGGGATTTCGATGACTTTCTTTTCTTCGGTTTGTACTTGATCATTCATATAATGTTCTTCTTTCAAGGATTGCTAGATAATTTTTTGCGGATTACGTCTTATAGCCACACCAGGCATAGATAGATGTACCGCCTGAGCGGTTGCGTTGTTACATTCTGTCTTACTCGGATTCTGTTGGCAGTGATTGAGGAAGCGTATTCGCGTGCTCTTGCAACATTTGCACCACTTGATCGCTCACATGGGCCTTTAGCGCTTTACTTATGGACTGATGTTTGATCGCTTTTTCCCAGCAAATGCGCTGGCGACACAGGTAGGCTCCTCGACCACTGCGTTTTCCGGTTTCGTCTATGATGATGTCCCCTTCGCCTGTACGTACGATACGAATCAAGTTCCGCTTGGGGCGCGCTGTACGGCAAGCGACACAGACGCGCTGTGGAATGTGTTTTCGGCGTTTGCGTCGTTTGGTCATTTGATGTTCCGGCCCGTCTGTTTGTTAATCCAGGT
Source organism: Chloroflexota bacterium (assembly GCA_011046405.1). GTDB lineage: Bacteria > Chloroflexota > Anaerolineae > B4-G1 > B4-G1 > DSAR01. The sequence continues at coordinate 4,964 of DSAR01000380.1, forward strand.
ACTTTTCCCATTCCTCGACTTGTCGACTTCCCTTGCGTCGTCGCTCGGGAATGAGCATACCGGTTTCTTCATCGCGGATCAATTTTCGTCGGAGACGACGTTCTCGATCTCGGTCATCTTCGTATTCACCTTCGAGGGCTTCTAGCTGCTCGTCTTCCACGAATTTAACCCGTTTGCCTTTTTTCTCTTTCTCTTTCTCTTTCTCTTCCGTTTCTGCTTCTAGAGGATCCTCCGCTTTCACGGTTTCTTCAGTTGTTGTTTCGAGAGCGACCGGTTCTTCTTCGACGGGAACGTCAGCTGCTTCAGTTTCGGGTGCAGCTTCTGTCACGTCGATTTCTTCAACGATGGCTTCGGCCTCGATCTCCGCTTCATCTTCCACAGCAATGGCGACTTCGTCGGCGACTTCGTCGGCGGCGTCCTCGGCGACATCCTCGGCAACAGCCTCAATGGCGTCCTCGACGACGGCGCCAGGCTCTTCGATTTCCACTAGCGCTTCGGTTTCCGCAATCTCCTCCGCTTTCGATAGATCTAATTTGTCGAGGGATGCCTTGATCTCAGCCAGGCTTTTCGGTCCGATGCCATCCAGTTTCAGCAACCCCTCGTCGCCTTCGGCCAGATGTTCCAGCAGGTCGCCGGCGGTCTCTAGTTCACTTCGTTCCAGATGGCCCAGAACCCGGGTGCTTAGCGCCATATCGGCCAGCGGGATCTCGTAGGCTCGCTCAGCAATTTTGGCTCGCGCGGATTCGATAGCCGTACGGCGTTCCGCCTTTGCCTCTTCGATAGCGGCAAGGCGGGCCTTTTCCTCGGCCATAAAGTGCGCGCGCTCTGTATCTCGTTGGGAAGCGTAGTAATGTTTGACTCCCTCGATGACCTGGCGCATCGCGAGCAATTCTTCGTTGTTATAAGGCATACTTTCTTCTTCGTGCCGGCGAAGGATTTTGGCCACACGGGGCAGTTGTTCGGCCGCTAACCCCAGGTTGGGCAGAACGTTGTCATCTTCGTTTACCTGTTGCAGCGCCCATCTGGCTGCTTCAGTGACGCCCTGGATATCAATACGCCAACCGGTCAATTTGGCGGCCAAGCGCGCGTTCTGTCCAGATCTTCCAATTGCCAGGGATAATTGATCGTCGGGGACGACGACGTTAGCCGTTTTGCCTTCGACCGGGTCATGGTCTAATTGCACGCTTAGGACTCTGGCTGGGCTGAGAGCCTTGGAGATGAAGACGGATGCATCAGGGCTCCACTCGATCACGTCAATTTTCTCGCCCCCCAATTCGTTGACGATCGATTGGATACGCACGCCGCGCATGCCGACGCAAGCCCCGACCGGGTCGACGCCGGCTTGTTTAGCAATGACTGCAACCTTTGAACGAGAGCTGGCTTCGCGGGCGATTGCCTGGATCTCGACCGAGCCGTTGAAAATCTCGGGTACCTCTAGCTCCAACAGACGGCGGAGCATATTTTGGTGGCTGCGCGAGACGATGATGCGTGGCCCCCGTCCTGTCTTGCGGACCTCAAGCACGTAGGCTCTCAAGCGTTGGTGCAACGTGTAGCGCTCGCCGGGCACCTGTTGACTGCGCGGCAGAATGGCCTCCGTGCCGTCCAGGGAGAGCGTCACGACTTGCGGCTTGATGTTTTGCACGGTGCCATGAACAATTTCGCCCTCTTGTTCGACGTACTGGTCATATCGCGCATCCCGTTCGGCCTCGCGTATGCGTTGCAGGATGATCTGCTTGGCGCTTTGAGCTGCGATACGGCCAAAGTCCTTGGGGGTGTTCTCGATCATCACCGAGCCGCCTATTTCGACGTCCGGGTCGATGACGCGTGCAGCCTGTAGATCGATCTCCAATTCCGGGGTGCTCACCTCTTCTACAACCTGTTTTTCAATATAGACGCGAGCTTTTCCGGAATCCATATCAATTTCGGCCGTTACGTTCTGTTCTGTATCGGCTTCCAGGTTTCGCTGGTAGGCGGACACCAAGGCCATTTTAAGCGCGTCTAAAACGACTTCCCTGGATAGACCACGATCACTGCAGATTTGGTTGAACGCCAATAGAAAATCTGACTTCATACTTCTCTCCTGTTAACAGGATCCCCATCGCCCGTTAACGCCTGCTGAATGTAGGTGTTTTATTTGATACCTACTCACAATTTCTTGAGACCCTAACCTGGACGAAGCCGCTGCGCTTCCGAGCCAGAGCCAAAAAGGAACCATTGTGCCTTCTCAAGTATCATCTCAATAAACCGGGGCAAACTCGCTCGGGCCGGTCTCCTGACCGTGCCCGCTGTGGCTCGGTCGGGAGACCGGCCACAGCTCCCCAAGTTATTGAGAAGATACGAACC
>DSAR01000460.1 GCA_011046405.1 Chloroflexota bacterium
CAATATACCAACATACCAACATACCAATATACCAATATACCAACATACCAATATACCAATCTACCGACACACCAACCCATGTTCAAACCACGTCCAAAACAACAAGAAGTCCTCGATTACACCGGCGGCCGGATGGGCGTCTCGGCGGTGCCGGGGAGCGGCAAGACCTACACGCTCTCCGCCCTGGCGGCCAAACTCGTCGCCGAGAGCGGGCTGTCGCAGCGCGTCGACGCTCAGCATCCCCGGGAGGTGCTGGTCGTGACCCTGGTCAACTCGGCCGTCGATAACTTCGCCAGCCGGGTGGGGGGCTTCGTACAGGAGATGGGGCTGTTGCCTCACCTGGGCTACCGGGTGCGCACGCTCCACGGCCTGGCCCACGACATCGTCCGTGAGCGGCCCGGCCTGGTGGGTCTTTCCGACGATTTCCAGATCGTGGACGAGCGGGAGGCTGACCGGATCCGGCAGGAGGTGACGGAAGCTTGGTTGCGCAGTCACCCCGATGTGGCCGAAGCGGTTCTATCCCTGGATATGGATGAGGGCAAGCGGGAGTGGGTCCGCCGGGGGCGGTGGCCATCCCTGGCGGTCGACGTCGCCCGGAGCTTCATCCGGCAGGCCAAGGACGAGCAGATCACGCCGGAGGAGATGGCGCGCCAGCTCCAGGGGTCTATCCAGCGACTGCCTTTGGCTGAGATGGGATGCGCCATCTACGCCGATTACCAGCGGGCGCTGACCTACCGGGGTGCCGTCGATTTCGACGACCTGATCCGGCTGGCGCTGATGGCGTTGGAACTGGATCCGGAATACCTGGAACGACTGCGGCGGCAGTGGCCCTACATCCTGGAGGACGAGGCGCAAGACAGCAGCCGTTTGCAGGAGCGGATTCTGCGCCAGATGGTCGGCCCCGAGGGGAACTGGGTCCGCGTCGGCGATCCCAACCAGGCCATCTACGAGACCTTCACCACTGCCAGCCCGCATTACCTGCGCGATTTCCTGGATGAACTGGGCGTCGCGGCCCGTGAATTGCCTAACTCCGGCCGCTCCACTCTTTCGATCATCAAATTGGCCAATTACCTCATCGACTGGACGCAGGAACAACACCCGACGGTGCAGATCCGGGACGCCTTGACCCCGCCTTACATCAAGCCGACCCCGTCCGGCGATCCTCAGCCCAACCCGCCCGACGACCCCACGCAGGTCAAGATCGTCGGGCGCAAGTTCACACCGGTGGAGGAATTGCGAGCTGTCGTCGATTCCCTGGCCCGCTGGCTGCCTGACCATCCCGACGAGACCGTGGCAGTGCTGACGCCGCGCAATCGACGTGGGTTCCAGGTGACCGAGGCGCTGAAGCAGCAGGGTCTGCCATACGTCGAACTCCTGCGCAGCACCATCTCGACCCGTGAGGCGGCCGGCGCGTTGGGCAACCTGGTCAATTATCTGGCCGACCCAGCCGCACCCAAGAAACTGGGCCGTGTCTACCAGGTGTGGCGGCGCGAGGACCGGGAGGATGAAACGGCGCGCACACGCATGGAGATCGTCGCCAAGGCGTTGCGTCAGTGCCGGCAGGTGGAGGATTTCCTGTGGCCTCGCACCGGTTTCGACTGGCTCGATTTGTTGGACCTGCCAGCGGTGAATGAAGATGAGAATGACGTGATCCAGGAGCAACTGCTCGAATTTCGCGACCTGGTGCGACGCTGGCAGGGGGCCACGGCGCTGCCCATCGACCAGTTGATCCTGACCCTGGCCCAGGACCTTTTCGAGGAACCGGGGGATCTGGCCGTGGCCCACAAGTTGGCTGTGCTCCTGCGGCGGGCCAGCGACGCGCATCCTGATTGGCGCCTGCCGGAATTGACCGCCGAATTGGCCGTCATCGCCCGGAACGAGCGGCGATTCCTGGGGCTGGCGGGGGAGGACGTAGGGTTCGATCCTGACGAGCACAAGGGGCAGGTGGTCGTCGCCACGGTTCACAAGGCCAAGGGGCTGGAATGGGACCGGGTGTACCTGATGTCGGTCAACAATTACAATTTTCCCTCAGCGTTGCCCCACGACCAGTTCATCGCCGAGAAATGGTTCGTCCGCGATCGGCTGAACCTGGAGGCGGAGGCCCTGGCCCAGCTCGAGGCCCTGCACACCGGCGGCGTCTACGAGGAGGGCGAGGCGACGCGAGAGGCGCGCCTGGAGTACGCCGCCGAGCGGCTACGGTTGCTCTACGTGGGAATCACGCGGGCCCGGAAAGAACTGATCATCACTTGGAACACCGGCCAGCGCGGCGACCAACAGCCGGCGGCGCCCTTCATTGCGTTGCAAGAATTCTGGGAGGGATGAGATGACCTTGCCCGAAGACTTCCAGTTTAGCCAGGCGAGCTTGCAGGATTACGTCGATTGTCCCCGGCGCTTCCAGTTGCGATACGTAGAGCGCGTGGCGTGGCCGGCCCCCGAGGCGGAATTGGATCTGGCCAACGAGCGCTATCTTCGCCAGGGAGCGGCGTTCCACCGGATGCTTCACCAGCATCTGACCGGGATCCCAGTCGAGCGCTTGTCCCGTATGGCGACGGATCCGGATCTCCATCGCTGGTGGCGCAATTACCTGAACGACGGGCCGGATGGCTTGCCGCCTCGGCGTTATCCGGAGGTGTTGCTCTCGGCGCCGCTGGCCGGGTACCGGTTGGTGGCCAAGTATGACCTCGTCGCGTTGGCGCCGGGGGAGCGAGCCGTCATCGTCGATTGGAAGACCTCGCGTAAGCGACCGTCCCGCGAGCGGCTGGCCGATCGTTTGCAGACCCGTGTCTATCCCTATCTTTTGGCCCGGGCCGGGCGTCACCTCGCTGGCGAAGCGCTCGCGCCAGAACAAGTGGAGATGGTCTACTGGTTCGCCGACTTCCCCGACCTGCCGGAGCGTTTCGCCTACGACGATGACCGGTACGAGGCAGACGAGGCCAACTTGCGCGATTTGATCGAAAGCATTGCCAGGATGACCGACGAGGTATGGCCCCTGACCGCCCGGCAACAGCGCTGCAACTATTGCCGCTACCGTTCCCTGTGCCGGCGCGGGATCGAGGCCGGATCGCTGGAAGAGATTGAAGCGGAATGGGATGCGAACCTTGATTTGGACGACGGGATCGACCTGGATTTTGAGCAGATCGCCGAGATAGAATATTGAGAGGAGAGAAAGAGAGGGATATGCGCGTTTACCGTCGCGAGGAGGAAGAGTAGTTAGAAAAAGGAGCTTTTGATGCTAAAGGATTTGATTCGCAAGAACCGTAGTTACCGTCGTTTTGATCAGACTGTGCCGGTGGCGTTGGACACGCTCCGGGAGATCGTCGACCTGGCGCGGCTTTCGGCCTCGGGGTCGAATTTGCAGCCGCTCAAGTATGTGCTCAGTTGCGATCCCGACCTCAACGCGCGCGTCTTCCCCCACACCCGGTGGGCGGGTTACTTGAAGGATTGGAAGGGGCCAGCCGAGGGGGAACGGCCGGCGGCCTACGTCGTCATCCTGGGCGACAGGGAGATTCGCCCGGAGTTTGGTTGCGATCACGGCATAGCGGCCCAGTCGATGATGCTCGGTGCGGCGGAGCAGGGGCTGGGCGGCTGTATGCTGGGAGCGTTGGACCGCCAGGGATTGCGGGAGACGTTGGAGATACCGGAGCGCTATGAGATTTTGCTCGTTCTGGCGCTGGGCAAGCCGGCGGAAGAGGTCGTGCTGGAAGATGTGGGCCCCGATGGCGACGTGAAATACTACCGGGACGAGGATGGCGTGCACCACGTGCCCAAGCGTCCGTTGGATGAGGTGGTGCTCAAGACCTTCGGGTCGTAGGCGGTCTATCTCATTTATTCATATGGGTGTGTTTCAAATACTTTGAGCATTGTTTGTAGTGCGCGCGCTAGGTAGCGGCTTTAGCGCGCTTTTACGGCGATAAATCGCCTACTACAAACTTGACCTCAAATGAAATGAAACGCACCCTGTTCATATTTGCTCAGATCGAGCGTTTTATGAATTGCCCTCGCCCTCTTCGCCCTGTGAAGTTTCCTCCATCGTAGATGATCTCTCCCCGGGCGATGGTCGTTTTGACCTGTCCGTGCACGCGCCATCCTTCGTAGGGCGTGTATCCGGCCTGGTGATGGAGCGCCTGGGCAGTGATCGTTCCCTTGGGACGCGGGTCGTAGATCACCACGTCGGCGTCGGCGCCGGGGATCAGCCCGCCCTTGCGCGGCCACATGCCCCAGAGGCGGGCCGGGTTGGCCGATAGCAGTGTGACCAGTTGCGGGAGCGTCAGGCCCCTCTGGGCGACGCCGTAGGTAAAGGACAGGGTGAGCAGGGTCTCCAAACCGGGCAACCCGCCGGGGGTCCGGGTGAAGTCGTCCTGGGCGGTTTTTTGCTCCCGGGTGTAATCACAGTGATCGGTGACGATCATGTCCACGGCGTTACTTTCTACCAGCGACCACAGTCGGTTTGGCTCGCCTGGAGGACGCAGGGGCGGTTGGAGAATGTAGCGCCAGGGTTCGGCGTCCTCGTAGGCGGTGTGATCCAGCAGCAGGTATTGGGGGCAGGTCTCACAGGTGGCTCGCTGCCCGCCGTCGCGGGCCTTGGCCACCAGCGCGACAGACAGCGTCGTCGAACAGTGGCAGATGTGGATCCGGCTGCCGGCCACTTCGGCCAGGAAGAGGACCCGCCGGATCGCCTCCTGCTCGGACAGGGCCGGGCGGGAGCGGCCGTGATGCCGCCAGCCGGTATCTCCAGCCGCGACCAGGGCTTCGGTCTGGGCGGTCACTATGGCGTCATTTTCGCAGTGGATGAGGGGCAGGATACCGTGTTGGGCGCACGTCTCCATCAGACGGAGAATCGTGGCGTCGTCGGCGTAGTAGTTGGGGCGGTAGGTGGTGTAGAGTTTGAGGCTGGGCGTGCCCAGGGCCGGCAAGCGGGCGAGTTCACCCTCCCGGCCCGGCGGCAGGTCAGTGACCATCACGTGCAGGCCGTAGTCGATCACGGCGTCCTGGGCCTCAATCAAGCGCGCCTCGACCGCCGCCTCGATCGATTGGCCCGGGAATTGGGTGGCGAAATCGAGCACGGTGGTGACGCCGCCGCAGGCCGCGGCGCGTGTACCGGTGAACCAGTCATCGGACGTCTGGTAGACGCCGGTGTCGAGTTGGATGTGTGTGTGGGCGTCGATGACGCCCGGGAGAACGTAGCAGCCGACGGCGTCGATCACAGTGGCGTCCCCAGGCGCGGCCAGATCTTTCCCAATGGCTTGAATCTTCTCTCCCCGGACCAGCAAATCGCCCTCGATGCTCTCGTCGGGGATGACGAGGGTTCCCCCTTGAATGAGTAACGTGTCGTCCATTTCAGTCATTCGTGATCCTCAGTGATTGGTCGATTGAAGCCGACGATTTCCTCCAGCGCTTTCCGCTCGCGGGCTGCGTGTGAGGTGCGCTGGTGTTTCTCGCTCAACGTGGAGATGTCGCCCTCGTAACCAATGGCAATGGCGACCATAACCTTTAGTTCATCGGAGAGCCCAAAGGCCTCGCGCACGTATCTTCTCAATAAGTTGGGGAGCTGTGGCCGGTCTCCCGACCGAGCCACAGCGGGCACGGTCAGGAGACCGGCCCGAGCGAGTTTGCCCCGGTTTATTGAGATGATACTCACGCACCTTCTTGGGAGAAAATCCAGCCATTGGCCGGGCGACCAGGTCGAGTTCGGTGGCCTGGAGCAGGATGTTCTGAACCGCCATGCCAAGATCGAACAGATAATACTCGCGCGTCCCGCCGCCGATCTGGCAGTCGAAGTCCGCTTTGGAGTAGCCGAAGATGAGGATGGGCGCGGTCTTGGCCCAGTAGTTGCCGCCGGAAAGGGCCTCGCGCCCTTTTGCCAGCGCTTCGGGATCGTCACCGTCGAGCAGGATGAAGCGCCAGGGCTGGTTGTTGCTGCAGGAGGCGGAGAGACACGCCGCCTCCAGGATCGCTTCAACTTTCTCCTCTTCGACGGGCCGTCCGGCGATGGCGCGGGTGGCTTTACGCTCGTGGAGCAATTTGAGTATCTGTGTGTCCATTCGGGCGACCTCCGTTTAGATGGGTGTCCGGCTCTGTCCGGGATAGGGCCTATCCAGTGAAATTCTTGTTTTTTGTGCAAGAATTTTGCATACGAGGCGCTCTTTATTGGTTCCGGCTCTGTCCGGGATAGGGCATTAGTGTAGCATATCTGTGGAGATTTGACAAAACAAGCCCCCGACCGGCGGGGGCTTGTTGGCTGGCTCGGCGTGCTGATCTACGCCTGCGCGCTGAACAACGCGATCTTCCGCTCGACGACCGCCTGCATGGCCTCGATCGCCGGGCCGAGAATTTTGCGTGGGTCGATCTGTTCCGGATTTTCCGCCTGGAACCTGCGCACCGTCTCGGCGAAGGCGTGGCGGATCTCGGTGTCGATATTGATCTTGCAGATGCCCAACTCGATGGCCGTGCGGATCTGGTGATCGGGGATGCCGGATGCACCGTGCAGCACCAGCGGGACGTCGACCTGATCGCGGATGGCCTGCAGCCGGTCGAAATCCAGTTTCGGCTCCCCCTTGTAGAATCCGTGGGCGTTGCCGATGGCGACGGCCAGGAAATCGCAGCCGGTGGCCTGGATGAACTCGGCGGCCTGATCGGGATCGGTCATCGCCGCTTCCCGTTCCGAGACGACGACGTGATCCTCCACCCCTACCAGCCGGCCCAGTTCCGCCTCGACCGGCACGCCGACAGCGTGGGCCGCCTCGACGACGCGGCGAATCTCCGCCACGTTCTCGTCGAAGGGATGTTTCGACGCATCCCGCATGATCGAGGTGAAGCCGTAGCGCAGACAGCGCATGACCGTCTCGAAATCCGGCCCGTGATCCAGGTGCATGGCGGCCGGGATCGTGGACAGCCTGGCGTGGGTTCGGATGATCTGGGGCAGGAATTCGATACCCGCGTACTTGAGTGCGCCCGACGAAAGTTGCACCAGGATCGGGGCGTCCAGCGCCTCGGCCGCCTGGAAGATGGCGTGAGTGATCTCCAGGTTGTTGGTATTGAAAGCGCCCACGGCGTACCCGCCTTTTTGAGCGTCTAGCAGCAGTTCTTTAGATGAAACGAGCATGTTGCCTCCTCTCTCTTCTCTCTTCTCTCTCTTCTCTCTCTTCTCTCTCTTCTCTCTCTTCTCTCTCTTCTCTCTCTTCTCTCTTCTCTCTCTTCTCTCTC
>DSAR01000363.1 GCA_011046405.1 Chloroflexota bacterium
CACTAGGCCCACTGCCCCCCCCACCTCCACCGAGCGTGAGGAAAGCGATAAGAATACCAAACACCCACAACGTCCGGTAGCGCCACGTAATGTGCCACGCTCGTTTCAAAACTTTTATGTGATCCATCTCAATTCTCCATTCCCTTCTCAATTCTCAATCCTCAATTCTTAATCCTCAATTCTTAATCCTTAATTCTTAATCCTTAATTCTTAATCCTTAATTCTCAATCTTCAACTCACGCCCCTGCAAATGCCTTCGATAGGCCCACCAACTGGCCAACCAGCTACAGTAGCATATCCCAATCAAGATCAACGCAGCCGACTGCAAAAACGTCTCCCACCCCACACCCGGTTGAAGGAACAAGCGTCCCACGTCTAGCAGGCTAGCGTCAGCCAGCTGGGAGACGCCCGCCCAAAAAGAAGCGGGCAGCGCGACGGGAAGAATCGCAGCAAAGTACTCGCCGCCCACCGGTGTCCGCCACACCCACATCAACCACTTGGCGACGAGAAAGAGGGTCTGGCTAAACACCCACGCGCCCAAAAGGCCCACCGGCATCAAACGCCACGCCAAGCCCAGTGCACGCTTCCCCGGCGGCTGCTCCTGGCGACGCGGTAGCCGCAACCCGACCTGAGCAACGAAACGATCAGGCCTCGTGAGAGTCGCCGGCGCCGGGCTCTCCTGCAAGAGCGCCGAGAGTTTCTGCAACGTGTCCAGCGCCGCCCGGCAAGCCTCGCATTCGAGCAGGTGCAGTTTCACCTGCCGCAATCGACGCTCCTCCAACGCACCATCGTGATAAGCGCTCAACCACTCAGTCACGTGTTCACTCATAATTCCTCCAGATAGGGGGCCAGCATCTCGCTCAAGCGCTTGCGCGCGTAGTTCAATCGAGACATCACCGTACCGATGGGAATATCCAACGTGTCAGCAATCTCCTGGTACGACAATCCCTCGTACTCTCGCAGGACCAGGGCCTCCCGGCTGGCGGGCGGCAACTCAAGCACCGCCGCCCGCACCCGCTCGCCTCGTTGCGCGTGTACCAGGCTGGCCTCGGGGCCAGCTTTAGCAGTCGCTAACGGCAACGTCTCCACATCCACCGTCTCCCGTTCCCGGCGCAATACGTCTCGCGCCACGTTGGTCGCAATGCGATACAGCCAGTTGCGAAAAGGCGCATACGGCTTATACTTGGGCAGATGTTTCCAGGCTCGTATAAAGGCCTCCTGGGCTGCATCCTCGGCCAAATGGCCATCTCCACACATGTGATAGACCACGTTGACGACCCCCTGGCGATGAAGATGAACCAGGTCGCCAAAAGCGCCTCGATCTCCATCCTGAGCTTTGACGATCAGATCGCGCTCGGCTTCCGCTACAGCCATTGAATAGCTATTCCCCCCTGTGTTTAACCGGTTTCATCTATCAAACGCCCTTCCCCTTCATTTTATTCGAAAAGCGTCCGAAGTAAAATTGCAATTCGCATGAGGTGTAGTATACTTGATTGAGAGGTTGGTAGATCGGTAAACTGGTAGATTGGTAAACTGGTAGATTGGTAAACTGGTAGATTGGTAGACCGGTAAGTTAGTAGCGTCATTCAAGGAGCTCGTCATGATTCCACTGCGAGACACCATCCCAACTCGCCGTTTTCCTGTCGTCAATACAGCCATCATCGCGATCAACGTGTTAGTCTTCTTGTTCGAGTTTTTGATCGAGATCGCCTTAGGACCTGAGGCCCTGAATTCGCTCATCAGGACGTGGGGTCTCGTCCCGGCCCACTTGCTCCGGGTCGGCGGGCCGATCAACTGGCTATCCATTTTCACCTCGATGTTTATGCACGGCGGCTGGTGGCACCTGATCTCCAATATGCTGGCGCTGTATATCTTTGGCGACAACATCGAAGACCGGCTGGGCCCCGTCCGCTACGTCTTTTTCTATCTGTTTGGCGGCCTAGCCGCCAGCGCCGCTCACGTCATCGTCCATTCCAATTCCACACTGCCCACAGTGGGGGCCAGCGGCGCCATCGCCGGGGTGTTGGGCGCCTACCTGGTGCTCTATCCCCAGGCCCGCGTCGTGACCCTATTGCCGATCTTCTACTTCATCCGCATCGTCGAACTACCCGCCTTGATCTATCTGGGCTTCTGGTTCATCTCCCAACTTTTCAACGGCCTCTTCGCCCTCACAGACGCCAGCGCTCTCCAGAGCGGCGGCGTCGCCTGGTGGGCTCACATCGGGGGTTTCGTCTTTGGATTAGCGATTATCAAACTCATCGCGCCACCGCCCCCGCCGCCTCAATATCCCCAATATCCATCCGGTCACCCCTACACCTACCTCCATCGAGATGACGACCGCTACCGCTGGTAAGACGTCGGACATAGGACATAGGACATAGGACTTAAATGACAAAAATCTGGCTTCTCGGCTTCACCCTCATTATTCTATTCGGCTTACTGCTCGGCTCTGTCGCCGTCTTCGAGTGGCACTACGCCGAGCGCATCTATCCGGGCGTATCGGTGTGGAGCGTAGACGTCGGCGGATTGCTCGTGGAAGAGAGCGCCAGCGCGTTGACCGATCGCTTCGGCCTCAACGAGCCCTTCTTGATCCTCCACGGCCCCGGCCAATCCTGGACACCCCGTCCCGCCGATCTCGGCCTGCAACTCGAACGTCAGGCCACGCTCGATTCGGCCTATCAAATAGGACGCGGCCCATCTTGGACTGCCAACCTCCGCACCCACCTCGAACTGCTGCTCGATGGCAAGGACCTCCCCCCCACCCTCGTCTACGACGAACAAGTCACCCGGCTCTACCTGGAGACACTGGCGAAACAGATCGACGTCCCCGCCATCGACGCCGCCCTCAATCTGCAGGGCATCACCCCCGTCACGACGCCGGCCCAGGATGGACACTATTTGGACGTCGATGCGAGTCTCGCCGCGTTGAAACCGGCTGTTATGCAGTTGAGGCCGGCTGAAGTTTCCCTGGTTGGTTACGACGTCCCCGCCGTCATCACCGACGCCGAGACAGCCCGCGTCGAGATCGAAAAGCTCCTCGCCGGCCCACTCACCCTGCTCCTCGCCCAACCCCGTGAGGACGACGCCGGCCCGTGGATCATCCAACCGGAGGATCTGGCGACCATGCTGGACGTCCAGACCCAAGATGGCGTGCTGCGCGCTGCGGTGAACCAGGCCGCGCTCCAAACCTATTTGCGGACCCTGACTGAAACCCTGTTCATCGAACCGGTCGACGCCCGCTTCCACTTCAACGACGAGCGGGGCCAGCTGGAGCCCATCAGCCCCAGCGTAAAGGGACGCGCCCTCGACGTCACCGCCAGCGCTGCACGTATCATCCATGAACTTGAGGCTGGCACGCGGCACGTGCCCCTCGTCGTCCAAGAGGTCCCGCCCCGCTACCCGGACACCGCCACCGCCGAGGAACTGGGCATCGTCGAGTTGGTCGCCGAGGGAGATTCCTATTTCATCGACTCGCCCTCGGCCCGCGACCACAACATCCGAATCGCCACACCCAAATTCGACGGCATCGTCATCGGCCCCGGCGAGACCTTCTCGTTCAACCACTACCTGGGCCCGGTCACCGAAGCGGCCGGTTACGACAAATCCTACGTCACTGCTGGCGAGCAATTGGCCATCGAAATAGGCGGCGGCATCTGCCAGGTGAGCACCACCGTTTTCCGGGCCACCTTCTGGGGCGGGTACCCCATCACCGAACGCTGGTATCACAACCATCGCGTGGGCTACTACGAACTGATGGGAGCCGGTCTGGGGATGGACGCCACCGTCTATTCGCCCGTAGTCGACTTCAAATTCGTCAACGATCGTCCCCATCCCCTGTTGATCGAGACCGAGATCAAAGACGGCGCCCACCGGCTGATCTTCCGCTTCTACTCCACCGACGACGGCCGTACTGTCGAAAAAGAGGGCCCGGAAATCACCGACAGAACCCAACCCGGCCCACCCATCTACCAACTGGATCCCAGCATGGCGGCAGGCACCGTCGTGCGCTGGCAATCGGCCACGGCAGGCCTGACCGCTACGATCCAGCGCCGTGTGCTCGACGCCGACGGCAACGTCATCTACGAGGATGTCTTTGTCAGCAAGTACGCCGCCCGCCGCGCCGCCTACCATCATGGCCCAGATTATGAGCCACCAGCGTCGGGAGAACCAGAGATGGAGACGACAGACTAGTTGGCAAGTGGGCAAGTATGCAAGTGAATGCGGCAGACCTTCCCAATCTTCGGCGGGCGCTCTCTTTCGTCCTCCTGGCCCTCCTGGCGATCTCGCTCAGCTTTGTCCTGGGAACCACTCACACACCCTACGCCGACCTCGTGCGCCAGGGCGACGCGCTGGCTGAGCGGACCTATCGCACCGCCGCCATCGCCGCCTACCGCGAAGCGGCCCAATTGCGGCCCGACGACCCCCTGCCTCACATCCAACAGGCCCGGGTTTACCTGGATTGGGGACGGCCCGGCGCGGCCCTGGACGCCCTGACCGAGGCCAAGCGTCGGGAAGCAGACGTCGTCACCCTCGCCCAATTGCGCCTGCGCGCCCATGTCGCCCGCGAGGATTGGCCCGCCGTCGTCGAACAGGCCCAGGCGTTGCGTCGACAGACGCCCCAGGATCGAGACGTACAACACGCCCTGGCCAACGCCTACGTACAAATGCGGGATTGGGACGCCGCCCGGCGCGCCTACGAAGCACTGCTCCAGGCAGATCCGACCGAGCCAATCGCTCACGAACGACTGGGCGCGCTGCTGGCGGGGCAAGACGCGATCGCCATCCAGCACCTTTACACTGCCCAGACCGAACTGGCCCGTCAACTTCTCGACACCCTCCAGGCCGAAGACACAGTCGGCGATCCCGCCTACACCAGCGCGCTGCTCGGTCGCACACTCATGGCGGCCGAACAATGGGCCCTGGCCGTGCGTCACCTGGCGCGCGCCGTCGAAATCGCCCCTCACTACGCCGACGCCCACGTCTATCTGGGTCACGCCCTCGACCAAATGGCGCTCCCGAAAGAGGCGTACCCTCACCTTATACGGGGCGTCGCCCTGGCGCCCGATTCGGTTCCGGCTCGCACCTTGTTGGGATTACACTACGACCGGCAGGGAGATTACGCCGCCGCCCGGACCGAATACGAGGCGGCCTACGATCTGGATCCCCAGAGCGCCGCGCTCTGTGTGGAGATCGGGCAGACGTGGATCGCCGAAAGACGCTACAACGTCGCCGAGATATGGTTTCGCGAAGCGCTCGACTTGCGCCCGAATGACCCGGTCTATTGGGAGATCCTGACTCGCTTCTACCTGGAGCACGAACTCACCATTGAGGAGCGGGCCATCGAGGCGGCTGAAACGCTCCTGGCGCTGGCGCCTGAATCGGCGCTCGCCCACGATCTGAGGGGCTGGGCCGCGTTCCAGGTTGGCGACGATGCGGCGGCGGCCGAATTTCTCCAACGCGCCCTGGCCCTCAATCCCTACCTGGCCTCGGCCCACTACCATCAAGGATTGCTTTACCACGCTCAAGGGGCGCGCGAAAACGCACGGGCCGCCTTCACCCGCGCCCTCGATCTCGACACGTCGAGCAACCTGACACCCCGCGTCCAGCGGTCACTGGACGAACTCGACCGCCTTTAACTGCTGAACCTGAAAATTCGCTTGACATCGTCCCCCTCCTGAGTATCATGGTATTGAGTGCGTATCACCTCAATAAACTGGGAGACGGCTGGCTCCATCTTCCCCACTCATTGAGGAGGTTCTTGAATGCTTTGCATGCGCCGCCACATAAATAGGAGGTGTATTATGTACCGGAAGTGGTTTCTCATCACATTGACAATCGCCCTGGTCTTGATGATCAGCATCCCCTCGGTCTCAGCATCGCCCAAGAGCAATATCGTCCACATTGTCCAGGCTGGTGAAACCCTGTACAGCATCGCCCGTCGTTACGGGGTCGACGTGAACACCATCGCTCGTTACAACGGCATCGTCAACCCCAACTACCTCTACGCCGGTCAGCGGCTCGTGATACCAACGAGCAAAGCGCCGGCCCCACCACCAGTATCCGGCAACGTCCACGTCGTCCAGGCTGGTGAAAACCTGCTGCGCATCGCGCTGCGCTACGGTGTGGACGTCTGGGCCCTGGCCCGAGCCAACAATATCACCAACCTGAATCACATCTATGTGGGCCAACGGCTCGTCATTCCAAGGACAACGCCCGCCCCGGCGCCTCAACCCAAGCCGCAACCAACCTGGCCTTCCTCGTGGCCCGGCCCGTGGTCTGCCGAGTATTTCGATAACGTGAGTCTAAGCGGCGATCCCTACGTCACCCGCGAGGACGAGAGTATCAACTTCAACTGGGGATGGGGACCACCGGCCGGCGGCATGCCCACCAACGCCTTCTCGGTGCGCTGGACCGGGACTTTCCACCTCGACGCCGGTACCTATCGCTTCTACGCCAAGATCGACGACGGCGTGCGAGTCTACCTGGACGGAGAGCGCATCATCAACAGTTGGCGCGACGGCGGCTTCCGCCTCTACACTGCCGACCGGGCCCTGGAGGCCGGCGAGCACACCATCCAGGTCGAATACTACGACCGGATGCAGGTCGCCCGGGTGCACTTCTGGTGGAAACTGATCTCCTTCACTGCACCGACGGCCACGCCCGCCCCGGACACCGCCGCAACGCCAAAACCCTCCGAAGTCGAGTGGTACGGCGAGTTTTTCAACAACGAGGAGTTGGCCGGTGATCCGGTCGCCACCCACCGCGTGCCCTATATCGGCTTCGAGTGGGGGACGGGAAGCCCACTGCCCGGGGTCTGGCAGGATCATTTCTCCGCCCGGTGGACGCGCAAGATACACCTCAACACCGATCACTACCGCTTCTGTGCGATGAGCGACGATGGTGTGCGCATCTGGGTGGGAGACACCCTGGTTCTGGACGAATGGCACGCCAGCGCTGGCGACGCCCGCTGCAATGCTTACTGGGCCAAGACCGGCGTTTACGACGTCAAGGTCGAGTATTACGAGCACGGTGGCGATGCGTTGATCTACGTGTGGTGGGAGCCGCACTAACAGAAGAGAGAGAAGAGAGAGAAGAGAGAGAAGAGAGAGAAGAGAGAGAAGAGAGAGAAGAGAGAGAAGAGAGAGAAGAGAGAGAAGAGAGAGAAGAGAGAGAA
>DSAR01000056.1 GCA_011046405.1 Chloroflexota bacterium
ACTCCCACGCCGGTGTCGCGACCACGGCCACCGGCGTGGGAGTTTGGCAGGCCGTGACTACGACGGCGACGATCAATAACGCGAGGGTCACGGGTCTACTTGGGCGATATTTCATACGATCTCCTTGAATTGGAACGGCGATGTGGTGGTGAGTTTTTTTGCCACGAATTAACACAAATTTTCGATCTGTACAGTTGCAGTTACGGATTGCGTTGGTCTTACACGTCGATGACGCGATACGGGTAGACATTGATGACTTGAGTGTCCTGGTAACGTGTCCGCCAGGGCTCGGGCCCGTAGATGTGCTTGTGTCCGTGCAACAGGTAACGGGGACGAAAACTGGCCATCAATTTGAGAAAAATCCGAAATCCCCGGTGGGGCCAATCATCACCATCGTGAATGCCGAACGGCGGCGCGTGGGTGATGAGGATGTCCAAATAGCGTTCATGTCGCAGCTGGTTGATCAGCAGGGACGGCATCAGGCGCAGAACTTTGAGCGTCATCTCTTGCTCGGTGTATTGATAGCATGCCTGGGGCTTGTAGCGAATTGAGCCTTCTAACCCCGCCAGCAAGAGCCCCTGAGCTTCCACTGTCTGCCCATCCAGATTCACCCATCCGCCGGGCCTGGTCAACGTCAACCCGCTGGCCGTGTATTCGGGACAATCGTGATTCCCGTGCACGAAGAAACACGGTACGTTCAACATGGTGACGATGAATTCCAGGTAAGAGTAGGGCAGGTCGCCACAGGCCAGGACCATCTCTACGTCGCCGAAGTATTCGCCGATGTGGCAACAGTAAATCTTCTCCACGACTTGATCGCTGACGGCGAGGATTTTCACGCCGGCCTACTCCTGGGACCAATCGCGGCCGTAGTTGATGGCTAATTTGTTCATAATCGCCTGTTCCAGGTCGACGTCCGTCAGATAAGCCAGTTGTAGCAGATAGAGCGCGACGTCGGCCAGTTCTTCTGCCAGAGCTTCGCGCTTTGCTTGCTCGCCCCATTGAAAATGTTCCAACACTTCTGCCGCTTCTAGCAAGAGCGATGTGGCGATGTTGCGGGGAGTCTGCTGGCATGGCGAGTCTTCCTGGTACCATCCCATCGCTTCCACGAAACGCTTCATTTCATCTGTCAGGTCTTGGATTGTCATCAATGCTTTTTCGTAAAAAACTACACAAAAACCAGCCCCCACATGGCCTGGAGGGCTGGCCAATTGTCGTCTTGAGGGGGCGTCCTCAACACGTCTATCCAGACCCCGGATTTGTTGAGGGGCCAATTTTTAGGATTTCCATCCGCTGGATTACGTCTACCATCAGGTTTGACCCCCAGCCCTAAATCGCACAACTAGAAATCGAATCGTATGTAGGCGGATTGCTAATCCGCAGGGACGAATCTGCTGTTTCAGTTATGCGGTTTACCAGCGATGGTCAAAGGTCACGCTAAATCGCGGGAAACCTCGCTGGCGCGGGTGGGAGTATACAATGAAAGAGCCGAGATGTCAAAAAGTTTCGAGTTGTGCTTGACGAAATGGAGATAAATTGGTAAAGTGGTGTTGCTGCTACGTTGCCAGGCGGGCAATAAGCAGGGGAAGATGGGTGTTTGCGGGCGGCTTTGCCGCCCGCAAACACCCCCGGTTTATTGAGATGATCGCAAATTGTTAGTTGGCGCGGGAGGTGTTCGATGGGACGTCACCGGGGGTCATCGCCGGGGATTTCCTGGCTGGGGGTTTTGTTCATCGTTATCGGCGGCGCGACGCTGGCGGGCGTGGCTGTTTTGGCCTGGCAGATCTCTTCCGGGCGTTTGACGGTGCCCGGCTTGGCGTCAATTCGCCCCTCTCCCGCGTTTCCGGCGGATGCGCTCGTCTCGCCAACGCGCGAGGGGGTGTCGCTGCGCGTCTCCCCTGTCCCACGGCCCGACGTGCCCGCGCTCCGACGCCTCATGCTCGAATTGATCAACCAGGAACGGCGCCAGCGGGGACTTTCCCAGTTGGCCTGGGATGATACGGCCGCCGTCGTCGGTTATGAGCAGGCGCACGAAATGGCCCGCCTGGGTTATATGAATCATTGGAATACGAAGGGCTACGGTCCGGATTACCGCTACACCCTCGCCGGCGGGCTGGACAGCGTCCGGGAAAACGTCTACCTTTACCAGCACAGCCAGGGTGGGGGGCCGCAGTCTGCGGCTGATTGGGAGACCT
Source organism: Chloroflexota bacterium (assembly GCA_011046405.1). GTDB lineage: Bacteria > Chloroflexota > Anaerolineae > B4-G1 > B4-G1 > DSAR01. Next base: position 2,196 of record DSAR01000056.1, read on the forward strand.
TCGTCCGCGACGCCCACCAGGCGCTGATGGCAAGTCCCCGTCACCGGGATAACATCCTCGCCCCGGCGCATACCCACGTGGGCATTGGGATGGCCTATCGCTCGGAGGAGGGGCGTTTCGCCGTGGCCCAGGCATTCGTGGGCCGGTATCTGACGTTGACCCCCCTGCCGCGCCGTATCTCCGTTGGAGAGACCGTTCTGGTCTCGGGCGCCCTGAGGCCAAACTTGACCGGTCCCTTCGTCGAATTGGCCTACCAGCCATTGCCCCAGGCACGGAGCGTGACCGACCTGCGCCAGCACGGTTATGACCCGGACATCGACACTTGCCTGCTCGTTCCGTTGCTAGTCGACGACGAGGGCCGATTCTCGGGGCGCGTGACCCTGGATTGGGAAGGAAGACCTGGATTGTATCACGTGCGCATCTGGGGCGACGCGGATGTGGGACAAGTGCTGGCAGCCGACGTGGTGGTGGAGGTGCGATGAAAGCAAAAAATAGGGTGTGTGTGGACAGAGGTGGAACGCTCGCTTTGGCGACCGCCCTGGCGCTTCTGGCGCTGGGTGGATTGATGCTCCAGATAGCGCCGGGGAGCGCAACGGCCCAGGAGTGGGCAAATCCCCGGCCCCTGACCGCCGACGGTCGCTCTCGCCTGGCGGCCTGGTCGCCGGATGGCGAAACGGTGCTGGTCGCTCGCTGGGGGCGGGTCGTGGGGGATGGCCCAACGCGCCAGGCGTTGAGCGAACTATGGGCGGTCGACGTGCGGACCGGTTCGGCCAGCTTGCTCAGCGAGAACGCCGCGCGTCCGGCCTACGGACCGGACGGCGATCACCTGGCTTACTTGAGCTATGTGGTCGAAGACGGCGGGCAGTGGGAGATCCGCACGCTGGACCTGGCGACCGGCGAGAAGAAGACGGTGGGGCCGGCCGATTGGCGACAGCCGCCGGTCTGGCTGGATTCCGGCGAGGTTGTGCAACGCCAGCCTGGGGAGCGCCATGCGCCGCCGGTCGCCGGGCGGGCGATGGACTTGGTAACGAGCCTGGCCTGGTCGCCCGACGGCGAGCGCCTGGCCTACGTCTCCTTCACGGGCGACGCGCCATCCACGGATAGCGCAACGTCAACGCTGTGGGTGGTGGAAACCGCAGATGCGGGAGCACCGCGCCAGTTGGCCCGGCGCTCGATGGCGACCTTCAGCCAGCCCAGTTGGTCGCCGGACGGGCGGACGCTGGCCTTCTCCATCCAGCCGTGGGGCGCCGAGACCGCCGCCGCCAGCGACGTGTGGCTGGTCGAGACAGATGACCCGGACAGCGAGCGTTTGCTGTTCCAGAACGACCTGGAGGAGAGCAACCCCGCCTGGTCGCCCGATGGGCAATACCTGGCCTTCGAGCGGGCGGGGGACGTGTGGCTTTTCGATCTGGCCCGGGAGCCGACGATCTCCGAATCCCCGCCCGCGCCGGATGCTTGTTCGTTGTCCCCGGATCGTGCCCCGCTGGCCCAGCAGACGCCGCCCGAGACTATCCGCGTCATCCACAGGGAGGCGAATTTCTACCGCGATCTGCCGCCGGGCCAGATCGACGAGATTCTTTTCGAAGATTACGTCAAGCGCTGCGTGCCGGTGGAGGTGTACGCCTCCTGGCCGATGGAGACGCTCAAGAGCCAGGCTATGGCCGCCCGCACCTACGCCTGGCACTACACCATCGTGCGCGCCGGCGAGGATTGGCACGTCTCCGATTGGACCGATTACCAGGCGATGGGAGGCGACGAGCAGCGCCACGCCCGCAGCGACGCGGCCGTCGACGCCACCCGCGGCCAGCACGTCGCCTACGAGGGCGCTGTCATCAAGGCCTTCTACAGCGCCGAGAACGGCTCCCCGACGCGCGGTGCGACCGGATACGATTACATACAACCGATCGACGACCCCGTCAGCTTCGGGCGAGAGCGATGGGGGCACGGCTGGGGAATGTCTCAATGGGGCGCGTATCGCTGGGCGGCGTGGTACGGCTGGGGCTACCAGCAGATCCTGGCCCACTACTACACCGGCGTGACCATCGAACTGCCCGCCACCGGCGGCCCGCTGCCCCTGGGCGGCCTCACGCTCCCCTGGTCCGATCACTTCGTGACCGGCAACCGGGTCTATTTGAGGGCCAATGCCAGCGACGAGCTGGGCGACGTGCGCGCCGTCGGTTTCTACGCCGTCCCTCACGCCTTGACAGAGACCCTGATCGCGACCGACACCATCGGTGAAGATGGCTGGGGAACCGTCTGGGACGTCTCCGCCCTCAGCGACACCGCCTCGACCGTCATCACCCTGTCACTGCGCGTCGTCGATGGCGCGGGCCACGTGCAACGCGAGACCCAGGGCGTGCGCATCGGGCTCGACCGCCAGCCCCCGACAGCGACGCAGGTGGCGGTCGACGACGCCTACCCGCAGACGCCGACCGTCACGCTGGCCCTCTCGGCCACCGACCCCGCGCCGGGCAGCGGCGTGCAGTCGATGGCCCTGGGCGACGTGGATTGGATCTGGGAGGGGGAGCATCTGCTGCACCAGGCCGGTTCCGGAGAGGTCATCACCGACGCGGACGCCCTTAACGGCCTGGCCTGGCAGGGGCGCGCCGGCGTGCACGAGCCCGGCGGCTGGTACGGCCCGTACACCACCGCGCTGCCGCCGGGGCAGGCCTACCGGGCCTACTTCCGCCTCAAGAGCGGCGACGCGATGACCACCGCCCAGGTCGCCGCCCTCGACGTGGTGGACGATGGCGGCGTCCGGCTCCTGGGGTTGCGTCACCTGCGCGGGACTGATTTCCGCGCCACTGGCGTCTACCAGGAATTCCCGGTCGATTTCGATTACGCCGAGGCCGGGACGATGGGCCTGGAATTCCGCGTCCAGTTCCCCGCCACCGCCGACCTGGCGCTGGACAGGGTGCTGCTCGTTGCCTACCCGGTCGATTTCGCACCGAGCGCCCAGTGGCGACTGCTAGCGGAGGAGGAGGGGCGCTACTCGCTCGTCGTCAAGTTCGTCGATGGCGCCGGCAACGTGTCGGATGACTTCGTGCAGACGGTCACGCTGGACCGCAGTCCGCCCACGGGATGGCGCGATTTCTCGCCGTTTCAGTGGGACGGCGGCCCGGCGCCCACGTTCACCGTTCGCGTGCGGGACACGGTCTCTGGCCTGGACGTGGGGAGCGGGCGCTATCGCTTCACCACCGACGGCGGCGCGATCTGGAGCGCGTGGCTCGCCGCCACCGTCGCCGATGTCACCGGCGATATCGGCGGTGTCAGTGGCGCGACGGCGACTCAATCCCTCGCCACCGGCCCGATACCTTTCGAGTTCCCGTGGGATACGGCCAATCGGGTCCAATTCCGGGTCGCCGACATGGCAGGGCTCACCAGCACCGCGACCTTCGTGGTGCGCGGCCCCGTGCGCATCGAGGGGCCATCATCCTGTGGGTTGGGGGACGTGTGCGAATTCAAGGCCCGGATCGAGCCGCTCACCGGGACCGTCTCGCTGCCCGTCACCTATACCTGGCAGGCGAGCGATTGGCCCACCGTCACGCACGTTGGCGGCGGGCTGGACCGGGCCGTCTTCTCCTGGACGCTTCCCGGCCTCAAGGCGATCACCCTGACGGTGCGGGACGCCGGGGGGGACGTGGGCGGCGCAACCCGGTGCGTCTTTGCCGGTTGGCGTGTCTACCTGCCGCTGACGCTGCGAGAGCTGCCCGGCGATTAAGCCATCGCCCGGGCCGGTATCTGCGGATGCGCGCGAGTGAAGCCGACCAAATTATCGACGTAGCTGGCGAAGGAGGGGCAGTAGATGCCGCTGCCTGCCAGGTGGGCCAGGGCGTTGTGGCAGGTGTAGCGGGTGGGATGGGTGAAGTAATCCAGCGCCGCCGGCTCGATGCGGGTGATGCGCTGGATGAAGGGCAGATGTTTGCTCCCCTGGATGACGATCCGGGGCAGGGGGACGCACACGATCCGCCGACGGGTCGCCTGGCCGATGAGCCTGATGATGTCGTCTATGATCAGAGGCGCGGGATCGCACAGGTGATAGACGCAGCCTTGAGAGACGTCCAATTTGCTGAGGTGGATGATCGCCTCGACCACGAAATCGCGGGGCGCAAAATTGAGCTCGTAACGCGAGCCGTCGCCGACGATGGGCAGGATCGCGATTCGGGGCTGGCGCAGCAGCCAGTGGATGAGGTAATAGATGCCGTCGTACTTTTGGGTGGCGCCGGTGGCGCTGTCGCCCACCACGATGGACGGGCGATAGATGCTCGTTGGCAACCCCTGCCGCATCCGTCGCTGAACCTCGACCTCGGCCAGGAACTTCGTCTCCTCGTAGTGATTGTGGAACGATTGGCCCTTGTCCAGGTCCTGTTCCCCGAACAGGCCGTGATAGTTCCCGCTGACGTAACAGGTGCTCACGTGGTGGAAACGACGCAGGCGCGGAGCGCAATCCCCGGCGAAGCGCAACACGTGCCGCGTCCCCTCGACGTTGACCGCCAGCGCCGCTGCCCGTTTCGCCCCCAGGTCGTAGATGGCGGCCAGGTGGAAGATCTCCTGCACATCGCCTGCCAGTTCTTGATAGACGTTGCCCAGCCCCAAGCGCGCTCGAGTGACGTCCCCATCGTGGAGTCGAATCCGTCCCGCGTGAGCGCGCTTTCTGCCCACTAACTGCGCCACACGCCGCTCCGCCAACGAGCGGTAGGCGGGCTGGACGAGGCAATGCAGAGCGACCTCCGGTGCGTAGACGTCCAGCAGCCGCGCCACGAGCCGTGATCCCAGGAAGCCGGGAAATCCTGTTATGAAGATGGATGACATGATTAGCTCCTTATGGTTGCAGGTTCGCTGACTCGCTGACTCGCTGATTCGCTGACTCGCTGATTCGCCCTACCGCAGGCCGGGGATGTGTTTCATTGCCCTGAGAATCCACGTCATCACGGCGC